>DQWO01000120.1 GCA_011042595.1 Pseudomonadota bacterium | reverse complement strand
TTTCAAATCTTCCCGCTTGTCATGGATTTTTTTCCCCTTGCCCAGGGCCAGCTCAACCTTGGCCCTGCCGTTTTTAAAATAGGCACGCAGGGGTACCAGCGTCAACCCTTTCTCGGTAATTTTACCGATCAGCCGGCGAATTTCCTGTTTATGAAGCAGTAATTTTCGGGGCCGTATCGGGTCGTGGTTGAAGACATTGGCGTGGGTATAGGGGCTGATATGAAACTGCACCAGCCAAATTTCCCCATCAGCAATCCTGGCGTAACTTTCGTTCATGCTGGCTTTGCCGGCTCTCAGGGATTTAACTTCGGAGCCGACCAGGGCAATGCCAGCTTCAAAAGTTTCAAGAATATCATAGTTGCGCCGGGCTTTTTTATTACTGCAGATTAACTTGGTTCCCATGTTTATCCTGTGATTCGCTGCGGATAATTTTCTCCATTATCGGCTGCGGTTGTTCTTTTTCCTGGCGTTTATAGTAGTTCCGCCATAGAATTGACGAGATGATTACTGCCCCGAGACCGAAGACTACCGGCAGTAATTGTCCGGTTGTACCGGCAATAAATCGGGTGCATAACCTCCCGGCTGTACCACCGACTAAAAGGGCTAAAATGGCAATAAAAAAAAGTGACAGTTGCTTTAATCCTGAAGACTGCCGACTGATTTTCAGGCTGATCTGATCTCCGGGATGGGCATCAAGGGTATTATTGACCTTGATAACCACCTCATCGGCATGTTCCTGGAACATGCATGATCCCTTTCCGGAGCAGTTTTCACATTTCTGGCTTTGAGGTTTCCGGACGAAAGCAATCCCGTCTTCAATCCTGGTGACAATTCCTGTTTCCCGTTTCATGGCATAAAACCATTGTGATGGCTGATTGGTGGCTATTTTCAGCTCTTCTGGTGTGAATTGATGGCCAGGGCTTTAATCTTGCGATGGAGATTACGGCGGGTAATCCCGATCTGGGTGGCCGTCCGGGAGATGTTTCCATCAAATTCTTCAAGTTTTCTTGCTAAATAGTATTTTTCAAACTTGCTGACCGCGTCACTTAAGTGGTCGGCATAGAACTGGCTGCTGGGATAATCATCCCCCGCAGAGGCAATGGCAGTTTTACTTTCCTTGTCCCTCATATAGAGAGGAAGATCATGGGAGGATATCACGCTTGCAGGTGACATGATTGCCAGCCGTTCCATCAGGTTTTTCAGCTCCCGAACATTGCCTGGCCAGTTATACTGTTGTAGATCCGGCATAATCTCCGGGAGCAGTTGTTTGTCTGGTTCGCCCTTTTCCCGGGCATAATGAGACAGAAACTGCTCAGCCAGCAGTGGTATGTCATCCTTTCGTTCCCGCAGTGGTGGTATGTGCATCGGGATAACATTTAAGCGGTAATAAAGATCTTCTCTGAAATTTCCCCGGGCGATTTCTGTTTCCAGGTTTTTGTTGGTGGCCGCGATCACCCGGACATCGATGGTAATGGCTCGGGAACCGCCAAGCCGGCTGAGGGATTGTTCCTGCAGCACCCGCAGAATTTTTGCCTGGGTGTTGAGGCTCATATCACCAATTTCATCCAGGAAGATAGTTCCCTCATGTGCCTGTTCGAATTTTCCCTTTTTGCGGCCAGTGGCGCCGGTAAACGCACCCTTTTCATGGCCCAGTAATTCGGATTCAATCAGGTTCTCAGGAATAGCGGCACAGTTGACATCTACAAATGGTTTATCCGCCCGGTGACTGAGACGGTGAATAGCCCGGGCCACCAATTCTTTGCCGGTGCCATTTTCACCGGTTATCAGCACCCAGCCGTTAGTTGGTCCCACCACGGCTATCTGCTGTTGTAATTCCTGCATTGCCGGACTCTGGCCGATCAGCTGTGGTTCATGCTGAAAACGTTCTTTCAGCAGCAGGTTTTCCTGCTGCAGACGATAGATGGTCAGGGCATTTTTTGCCGTTATAACCAATTTTTCCAGGGAGACCGGTTTTTCGATAAAATCAAAAGCCCCCAGTTTGGTGGATTGAACCGCGGTTTCTATCGTGCCATGGCCGGAAATCATGATTACCGGGATCTCTGGATGTACGGCTTTCAATTGCTGCAAAACCTGCAACCCATCCAGATCCGGCATCCAGATATCCAGAAAAATCAAATCAATATTTTCCTGGTTTACTATTTTTAACGCCTCCTGGCCGCCGCCGGCGCCGAATACTTCATAACCTTCATCACCAAAGACATCCATGATGGACTGTCTGACATCCAGGTCGTCATCAACAATCATGATAGTGGTTTTCATTGTGCCTCAGTGTTAAATGGTAATTCAATGATGAAGCAAGTTCCCCGGGGGTGGTTGTTCTTAACCCGGATAAAACCCCGGTGATCCTGGATAATAGTTTTGACGATTGCCAGGCCCAGACCTGTTCCTGATTTTTTGGTGGAAAAATAGGGTTCAAAAAGCTTCGTCTTATCTTTCTGGCTGATCCCCAGGCCTGTATCGCAGATTTTAATAATAACGATCTGGAGACTTTTGTCAAGCTTGGTGGTGATGGTGATAGTCCCATTGCCGATGGATTTAATCGCGGCCAGGGAATTATCAATCAGATTGGTCATTACCCGCTTCATCTGTTCCGGGTCAAACAAAAACGAGGTAAGCTGCTCATCCGCTTGAAAGACAAATCTGCAGTCCTGTTGGGCATGTTTATATAAATCCAGGGTTTCGCTGATAACCGCATGCATATCCTCCATGGACGGTTTTGCCTGGGGCATGCGGGCGAAGTTGGAGAATTCATTTACCAGTTGTTTTAAAGCCCCCACCTGTTTAATGATAGTGGAAGTGCAATTGTGCAATACCTCATCTCCCTCTGGTACCAGAGAGGAATATTTTCGCTGGATACGCTCGGCGGACAAGGCAATGGGGGTGAGTGGATTTTTGATTTCATGGGCAATGCGTCTGGCAACTTCCCGCCAGGCTACGGCTTTCTGGGCATTGATTATTTCGGTTAAATCATTAATAATTACCAACATGCCGATATAGTTGTTCTGATCATCATTAAGACGAGTGAAATTGACAGCCAGATGAACATTACGTTCCGGCAGGCTGAGTTCTATTTCTCTGCTTTCCAGGTTCTGGTTGATACGTTCCTGGTTTTTAAGGAAGAAACGAATTTTCTGGATAATTTCACTGGTGAAAATTTCGCGGTAATTTTTGTCGTAACAATCTTTTTCATCGAGGTCGAAAAGGATGGCGGCAGTTTCGTTGATGGTAATGATTTTGCCGTTTCGGTCCAGGGTGATGATGCCCGCATTGACATTTTTCAAAATAATTTCAATGTATTTCCGCCGCTGTTCCAACTGGTTATTCATTTTTACCAGTTCATTGTTCGTCAGTTCCCTCTCCTGCTTGCTGGCCTTTAATCGTTCTGTCATTTCATTAAATGACTGGACCAGAATGCCGATTTCGTCACTGGCTGCCATGTCAATGGTAAAGTCCAGTTCACCGCCGGCAATTTTCCTGGTTGCCAGAGCCAGTTCCTGTAAAGGTTCCGTAATGTTTTTGGCCAGATAAAAACCAAACCAGAGGGAGATGAAAATGATTAATACCGTAATCAGAACGAAGGAAAACACGTAACTGTACTTTATGTACTGCTTCATGCTTTTGGTTTGTTTATAGCCACTGAATTTTTGTGATACCGCATCCAGATTGTTGCTCATCCGTGGTGAAATGATCCGGGAAATGACGACGACGGCTACTGCTTTATCTCCTTTCCAGACGGAAAAAACCGGCGCGCTTCCCTGAATCAGGCTGCCGCCATCATCCAGGGGAATAACCCTTGATTGTGGATGAAATAAAGAGTCATTGGGGCTTGTAATCCGGTTGAGCTCGTCGGGGTTGAAACCCCGGTTGTGACTTGTTGCCAGGGGGGTGTAGCCTTTTTTTGCATAAATGGCAATTGCCGTAAAATTGTTTTCCCTCCGTTTTTGTTCAATATAGTCAAGCATCGGCTTTGTGCTTTCGCCGATTAACAGACCCTTTCTGGTTATCTCATCGGCAATGCTCCCGGCGATTTTCTTATTTTGCTCACTAAGGGTTTTGTAGTAATCCTGGGCGATTTCAAGTGATGCATCGAGGGCGGATTCAAATTGAACCGAAAACCAGTTGTCGATGCTGTAACGGATGAAACCGGTGGCCGAGACAAAAAGGAGCAGGGTTGGGATCAGTGATAACGAGACAAAAGCCAGGGAGAGCTTGGAACGCAGGCGAAAACCAATAATCTTACGTTTACGTTCCAGCAATAATTTCAAGGTATTTCGGACAATGAGGAATACCAGAAGTAAAAGCAGGATGATATTGATATTTATCAGGGCAAAAACGATAATGTTATTTGAAAGCGGTAAGTCCGATGGCAGGGCAGGGAAGTTTTTTTCAATATAAAACAGGACGGCCAGAATCAGGATCAGGCAGATGATCAGCGCTTTCTCCCTTTTGCGCCGATGTGATTCAGCCGACAACGATATATGTGGGTCCAGGTTCATTTAATAACCGGCTTGTTCATTTTTATCGGGTAGAAACTGCTGGGGGATTTCAATAATATAGGTCTGGGTTTTTCGATCCCGGCTGGCAAGAAAAAAGAAAAGATATTCAAGGTGGAAAGGCATTTGTTTTTTTATAATTTCTGCTTTCACCCTGGATTGATAATCATGGTGGATCAAGGATTTTTTGAGCGGCAGCAGATGTATATTATGAAAGGTTGATACAGCCAGGAGGGCTTTTTTGTATGAACTGGTTTTGAAGGCTGGTCGCTTGCCGTCAAAATTGACTACAAACAGTTTTTTAAGGTTATCATAAAGAATGCTTTGAGTAATGCTGTTACTGAATATTTTTCGATCAATATTCACCAGAAAAAGGTAATTTTTCTTCTCATTGGTATCGATTGTCAGGGTGATCTTTTGCGGAACACCATTTAAAATCAGGGATTTTATCTTCTTATCAAATGGGCTGCTGACCGTGAGCGAAAGGATTACCCATTGATTACTTTTTTCAAGCACGAAATTTTCCAGGTAGGGAGGGTTGTCAGCGGAAAATGTAACTTGATTGTTTTCGCTGGCATTTAATTTGCACGGTAGGGCCAGCAATGCCAGACAAAACACGAATATTGTTTTGCCGATAAATGAAGGTATGTGACCATAAAAAAATGATTTTATCAACATGGTTGAATTTTCCTCAGAAAGTCTGACCGTACAGCAATATGTGTCATATATAGTTGGTATCATATGACCATTTTTGGTCAAAATGCAATAAAATTGTGCTCTGATTATTCTAGTATATTAAAGAGTTGCAATTAATTTTCCCGAATGTGCCCTCAAATAGAACGCTTTTTTCTTGATTTTGCTTTTAGGCCATGATAGAACTTTATTCTACTTAAAGTCATGTTTTAATAACCCGAACGGTGAAGGAGGAATGTTATGCTGCGTAAATGGTGTAAAGTTGTAACCCTGGTGGTTTTGGCAGTTATGATCATGGCCCCCCAGGCTTGGTCCAAAGGAAATCCCCTGGCCAAGTGGAAAGCCACATATGACATGTCTAAAGCCAAGTATGTCATGAAAGTATCCAATGTCTCTCATCCGGTTATTGAGGGTGTCAGGGTTGGTTATAGTATTCGTGATTCCCTGTGGAAACGAAGCAACGGCCAGATTGCGCTCAAATTTTACCCCTTGTGTCAGTTGGGTGGTGAAGTTGAAGTTTTGAATATGCTGCAGACCGGTACAATTCAGGGGATGATGTGCTCCTCGGTGGCGGTTACCAATCTGGCCCCCAGGATGGGAATGATCAATCTGCCTTTCCTGATCAATTCCTTTGATAAGCTTGATAAGTTTGTCGCTAACAAAGCTCTGTTCTCATACTATATGGACGGAATGCTGCACCAGGGTGTCATGGGCTTGGATATCACCGGTTACGGCAACTATGGTTGGGCTACTAAGATTCCTGTGAGAACCATTGCCGACGCCAAGAAGGTTAAATTCCGTATCGCTGAGGCGGCGGTCAATAAATCCTTGTATGGTGCCTGGGGTCTGCATCCGGTGGTAATGCCATGGCCAGACGTTCCCATTTCATTGAAACAGGGAGTTATTACCGGTCTGGACCATACTCCTATAGTCTGTAATATTACTAAAAAGTTTGAGATTTGCAAAAATTTCACCCAGATCAACTATGCCCAAGGGCTGTTTATCCATTTACTTAATAAGAAATGGTTTGATTCCCTGCCCGCGGACCTGCAAAAAGTTGTTACCGATGTCATTCATGAAGAATGTGCCAAGACCAGGGTTTTGACCCGGAAACAGGAAGATACGCAAATTGCCAAGGCTAAAGAAAGTGGCGTGACCTTCTTCCAGCTTAGTGCTGCTGAGCAGGAAAAGCTGCGGGTCCTTGGTGATAAAGTTCATAAAGAGTGGGCCCAGCAGATTGGGGTTGACTATTTGAAAAAAGTTCAGGATTTTATGGGGTACAAGAGAATTCTGGATTATTAGTATCAGCAACAAAAGGCCGGGATATTCTTATCCCGGCTCTTTTTTTGTGTCTTAACTGAGGATAGTAGATAATGATAAGTAAAATATTTGGTGGGCTAGATAAGGTTCTCAGCTTCTTTGAAGAGTGGACCTTGTTTATTACGGTTATGATCGGGCTTGTTACGCTTTTTGTCAATGTGGTGTTGCGCTATACTATTCATTATTCCCTGGCCTGGTCGGAAGAGCTGATTCGGGAAATTATTATTTATACGACCTTTATTGGTTGCAGTGCCGCGATCAAATCCAGGGCAATGATCCGGATTGATGCCCTGCCGCAAATATTTCCCCGGTTAAAGAAGTCGTTGGATTATTTCAGTCATTTCTGCGTCCTGTTTTACAGTGCGATGATAACCAAACTGGGTTGGGGAATGGCCGCGTTGCAGGTTACCACCCATCAAAAAACCATTATCCTGCACATTCCCCTGGTTATTCTCTACGCTGTATTGCCATTGATGGGGATTATGATGTTTATTAGAACGTTGCAAGTCATGTGGGAAGATTATAACACTCGTGAAGAAGGTTGATGCTGTGGCTAGCCGTTTATTCAGTATTGATTATTATGTTACAAGTTTCATTTTAAAATAGGACAAGTAAAGGTTTATGGAAACCAGTTATATTATTATCGCATTATGTTTGATTGGCTGTCTGGCTGCGACAATCCCGGTATTCATGTCGTTATTTTTTACCAGTATTGTCGGTTTTTATTTCTTTTCCGGCATGCCGGTGATGATGATGGCGCAAACGTTATTCCGCAGTATGGATAATTTTGCCCTGGTGGTGGTGTTGTTTTTTATCCTTTGTGGTAATATCATGACTGCCGGGTCCATAGTCGATAAACTGATAAAAGTAGCCAATGCGGTGGTGGGCTTTTTCCCTGGTGGTTTGGCGATGGCTGGGGTGTTGGCCTGTGGTATGTTTGGTGCCATTTCCGGCTCGACGGTGGCCACAGTGGTCGCTATCGGTGGGTTTATGATTCCGGCCCTGATGGAAAACCAGTATGATGAGCAGTTCAGTGTCGGGATAATGACGACATCGCCAATCCTCGGGGTTATCA
>DQWO01000008.1 GCA_011042595.1 Pseudomonadota bacterium | reverse complement strand
ATCGTGTGCCGCTCCGAGGTGTGTGCCGCGAATCACCGTCGTGGTGATTCGTTCGGCACCCAATGCCGCTATGAGCCAAGCCCGAACATCCTGAATGTATTCCCGACAATGTCTTGTTTTTTTCACCCCTCAAGGGGGTACTGAAAAGAGTGACAGCCTTTCAGGAGTAAGTCCCTAAAAGCCGGCAAAAGGCTGCTGATAGGCTGCCAGCAACTCTTTAATCGATACATCTACATACATTGTTTCACCTTGCAGCACTTCCAGATGACCACTTTTATTGACAGTCCCCAAGTAATCACAGGGAATCGCTGCTGCAGCAGATTCGAAAACCTGACGCTTCCGGGGATCGATACTTACCAGAAAACGTCCCAATGATTCAGCAAACAAATAATGCTCCAGTCGTTTATTACCAGGAACCTTGATGGTCGTCCCCATACCATGCGCCATGGATGACTTACCCAGGGCCACAGCCAGGCCGCCCTGGGCCAAAGGATAAAGGGAGCGACATAATCCCTGTTCAAGCAAGCTGCAGATTTGCTCATAGATGGCCCGAAAATCCCCGGCCCGCACCTGAGGAACAATCCCCCTGTTCTCTCCTGCAAACAATTTTTCATCCCGCAACAAAGCCAGAAACTCACTGCCTCCCAGTTCACTACCGGTCTCACCGATCAGGTATAGCAAATCACCCGCTTCCTGGAAAGCAAAGGAACGGACCCGGTCAACGTGGGGAATAACCCCCAGGGAAGAGATCAATAAAGTGGGAGGCACAGAGATAGTTATGGGCTGATCATCGGAATCAAAACCACAAAAATCATTAAACATGCTGTCTTTGCCGGAAATAAACGGCGTCCCATATGCCACCGCTATTTCATAACAAGCACGGGCCGATTCCTTCAACTGCCAGAGCCGGCCGGGGTCATTTGAGGAACACCAACAGAAATTATCCAACAGAGCTATGCGCTCAAGGGGGCAACCAACAGCCAACAGGTTGCGGATAGCGGTATCAATGCCGGCGGCTGCCATGGCATAAGGATCCAATTCACTGTAGGAGGGGTACAGGCTTTGGGATACAGCAACACCCCGAGGTTTATCCAGCAACGGCCTGACTACGGTAGCAAAGTTATCAATCCGATTCCGGCCAATCAAAGGTTTTAGCACTGATCCTCCCTGGACTTCATAATCATATTGGGTACTGACAAAGGAACGGGAACAAATATTCAAACGGGAAAACAATTTAAGAAAAAGGTCATTGACCGGTAGCTGCAGCGGCAATGCAACCGGCGACAAGACCACAGGGCTAGACTTGGTTTGCAGAACTTTCGCTGGCAAGCCATTATGGAGAAAGTCCAAGTCCATATCCATAATCGGCTGGTCATGATAGCGTACCTGGCAGCGACCAGTATCGGTAAACCGACCAATAATTGTCCCTTCCACTCCCTGGCTACTCAGTAAATTTTGCAGCTGTTCCCAGTTTTCCGGCGGCACCGCCAGGGTCATCCTTTCCTGGGATTCACTTATCCATATCTGCCAGGGGGCCATGCCAGGATATTTGGTCGGCACTTTATCCAGCTCGACCAGACAACCACCACATTCCCGGGCCATTTCCGCCACCGAGCAGGACAGTCCACCGGCACCGTTATCTGTAATACTGTCATACAGTTTTAAATCACGAACAACCTTGACCAGGCAATCTGAAAACTTCTTCTGGGTAATGGGATCCCCTATCTGCACCGCCGTCGCCGGACTGCCACCGGTCAAGGCTTCAGAAGAAAACGTCGCCCCATGAATACCATCCAGACCCACACGGCCACCAACCATGACAATATAATCTCCGGCCTTCGCCTTTTTCTCATGGCTGGGCAGGTCATCGATAAAACGTGGAATCAATCCAACCGTCCCGACAAAAACCAGCGGCTTTCCCTTGTAGCGATGATCAAAGACCATAAAACCCTGGGTGGTGGGGATGCCGGAACAGTTGCCTCCCACTCTCACCCCATCAATGACGCCATCCATGATCCGGCGCGGCAAAAGCGCCTGATTCTGTCGGCCGGGAGAACGGTAAATCGGCACATAATCACCGGGATCAGCAAAACAATAACCATAACGATTCAAGACCGGCTTTGCCCCCAGGCCAAAACCGACCGTATCCCGGTTGACTCCGACAATTCCGGTAATCGCCCCGCCAAAGGGATCCAATGCCGATGGTGAATTATGGGTCTCCACTTTATCGGTTACCAGGTATTCATCATCAAAAATAATAGCACCGGAATTATCCACAAAAACGGAAACACAAGGGTCATCTTCTCCCCGGGAAGCTCGTATTTTTGCGGTCGCTCCCTTTATATAATGCCGATACAAACCGTCAACAACCTCATCTATGGAAGCGGCAAAAATTGTATGCTTGCAATGCTCCGACCAGGTCTGCGCCAGAGATTCCAGCTCAATATCTGTGGGATGACGATGCTCCTTATGCTTAAAATAATCTATGATAACATCAAGATATGGCCGCTCCAGGGCCAGCGGACCCCGGAACACCGGCTGCTTATTGTCATCATAATGATCAATAATTCCCTTTTTCCCCAGGATTTCCAGTTCCGCTGCCGGAATATCAAGATCGATGGTTTTAACCCCGACTGTTTCCGTTAAGGATACCCGGGGAACCACCGGATCCATCCCCCCTTCCCTCCGGTAGCCTGCCTGGGTTTTGACCTGAACCCGCTGAATCAGGGGATTTGCCAGGCTGGCAGAGATACGCGCCACATCCTTTTCATCAATATCACCGACCAGGTAAAAAATCCGGCTACTGTAAATCCCGGCATCCGGGGGCAACCGGCGCTGCCAGCTATCCTGAAGCGTTTCTCTGGTGGTAGAAGCAACATTATCGGTCACCCCGGGGAGAAATCCGACTTCAATGGCATGGGAAAATTCCTTCAGTGTTCGCGCTTTATCAATAATAAACTGATGAACAACCGGATTGCGCAACAACTCCGCCGCCTGCAGCAGTTCTGCCGCAGTAAAATCCCCCTCAAGGGTATAGATATCAGAAATAAAGACCGCTGACATCCTGCCACTCAACCCCAAGCCCTTAAGCCGGGTAAATATCCGCCGGGCACGGGTATCCAACTCGGGCTGCTGATAATAAATTTCTATTCGATGTACCATAGCTTCTTCTTTTAGCATGTACCATTTACAATGGATTTTATTCTCTTTTATGGTTCCCTCAATCAGTTAAAAATAACATATCCACATACAGAAGTACATACTTATCAGAACTGCCGGGGCACACTCAAAACGCCATCTTCCTCCTTACACTGCAGCCTTCGCCTGCCTGTACGGTGCACATATACAGGTCTTTGCAGCATACTGACTCAACTTTCTGCGAAAGCAGCAATAATTACTTTACAGATTTTTCAACTGTGTTATTGTCGAAAGTGTACATTATGCGCAAAAGACGTTTCTGATGAAAGGCACAACGGGCAACATTGATCTGAACCATTAAGACTGTCATAAGTCTCCATTGAGGTAAACGGCATGCATTCAACCAACAAAGAACAGGATTATCTGCTCAAGGCTGTTCATGCTTTCAAAAGAAAATTTTTTGTCATTTCGCCGGATTTCGAAATCCTGGCGGTAAACGAACAAGGCCTGAAAAACTCCAATGTTGAAATTGGCAGGGGCCACTGCTATGAGCAGTTCCGAAATTTACACAGTCCCTGCGAACACTGCCCAGCCCTGGAATCTTTACAGACCCGTA
The DNA here is from genome assembly GCA_011042595.1 of Pseudomonadota bacterium. Taxonomy (GTDB): domain Bacteria; phylum Desulfobacterota; class Anaeroferrophillalia; order Anaeroferrophillales; family Anaeroferrophillaceae; genus DQWO01. Next base: position 4,050 of record DQWO01000008.1, on the reverse strand, counting down.
TTCCCACCTTCCTTGGCAGCCATAATATCTCCCAGGAGAAAATAGCCTGCATTTTCAGTTACCCCCTTCTCTCTAATGATGAAATCGATGCCCTGGTCATGGTGGATTTTGACCTGCCGGTCCAAGTCTGGCTGGAAGAACAGATGAGCCAGTCCAGTACTTTTTTGCACAATCTTCTGCTCAGTTCGGTGGATGGCGTCGTAGCCGCCGACAGAACCGGTAAACTGGTTATTTTCAATCACGCAGTTGCAGAAATCCTGGGGTACGACATAGACGAAGCCCTTGAACAACTCAATGTCAGGGATATCTATGTTGATGAAAACGAGGCAGCCGATGTAATGCGCAAACTACGCAGTGACAAGTACGGCGGCAAGGGAAAATTGAAAGCCCACCATGTTGCTCTGCTGGGAAAAAAGGGAGAAACGATCCCGGTGAGGCTCAACGCCTCCATCGTCTATAAAGACGATCAGGAAGTGGCAACAATCGGTTTCTTCCGTGATCTGCGTGAAACCATCGAAATGGAAAAAGAATTGAAAAAAACCCAGCACCAGCTGCTGCAGTCGGAAAAGATGGCCTCCCTGGGCAAACTGGCAGCCGGAGTTGCCCACCAATTGAACAATCCTTTGGGCGGGATTATCCTGTTTACCAAATTAATTATGGAAGAAAATGATTTGGCTGAAGAGATAAAGGAGGATTTACACCGCATTTTGAGAGACGCGGAAAGATGTAAGGATACGGTCAAGGAATTGTTGGAATTTTCCCGCCAGACCCGCCAGTTTATGCAGCCCTGTGATATCAACCAGGCCATCAATCGAACGATGTTTCTGCTTGAAAACCAACCTATTTTCCATAATATCGAGATAGAAAAAAATCTGGCTGAAAATCTCCCGCTGGTACAGGGTGATACCCAGCAATTAAATCACATGTTAATGAATATCATCCTTAATGCCGTCGATGCCATGGAAGGCAGAGGAAAATTGATCATCAGTACCCGCCTACCGCTGGCCGGTGAACGAATATATAAAGACGACAACGACACACAGATGTTGGAATATCCCTTTTGCTGGCTGCCCTCACATGGTAATCGCCTGTGCATCGAGATCTCTGATAACGGCCCCGGAATACCCAGCGATGTCTTGCCTCACATTTTTGATCCTTTTTTCACCACCAAAGAGGAGGGCAAGGGAACTGGATTGGGATTAAGCATGGTTTACGGCATTGTCGAAAACCACGGCGGCAACATTATCGCCAGAAGCAAAGCCGGCGAGGGGACAACGTTCATTATAACCCTCCCCCTGGCAATCCAGGAAATGGCAGGAGAGAACAATGAATAAAGAACTCGATCCTTTACACGTTTTGGTGATTGATGATGAACAGGATCTTCGGGATGGATCGGAACGAATTCTGGTGCGCATGGGATTTACGGTTTCCAAAGCAGCCCGGGGTGATGAAGGATTGAAGATCCTGAAAAAAGAACCCGTCGCCATTGTTCTCCTCGATCTTAAAATGCCGGGGATGGATGGCATGGAAGTTCTCGGACATATCAAAAAGATCAATGAAGAAATTGTCGTCATTGTGGTTACCGGTTTCGCCACCGTTGAAACCGCCATTGAAGCGATGAAAAAAGGGGCCTATGATTTTATCCCCAAGCCATTCGAACCTGACCATTTGCGGATTGTCGTCCGCCGAGCCCAGGAAAAAGTGCAATTATTGCGTGAAGCTCAAAAGCTTGAAAAAGAGCGGCAAAGAACGCTGGCCGATCTGGATGCCGAAAAAAGTCGGACCCGGACCATTATCGAAGCCTTGCCCAGTGGCGTGGTGGTCACCAATACCGAAGGCGTGGTGGTGCTGATGAATCCGGCCTTTCTCTGGTACCTTGGCCTGGATGCAAACCTTAAGCCGGGAAAACCCATTGAAGAATACATTAAAGATGATGGTTTTTGTAAAATGCTCCGGGGAATAGGTGAAGGTGGCTGTAAAAAGATAAAAGAACCACCAACCTATGAATTTGCTTTAGCGGCCAACAAATTTCTGCTGGCCGAGGGGCAGGCAATTGTCAATGAAGAGAAAGACTGTTTAGGAGCGGTGGTTATTCTTTCTGATGTGACCGCGATGAAAGCCCTGGACCAGTTGAAATCGGAGTTTGTCGCCAAGGTATCTCATGAACTGCGATCCCCCCTTTCTACAATTCATGAACAACTGGTAATGGTGGAGAAAACCCCCGACAACGAACAATATCTCCTCCCCCGGGCCCGGGAAAAAACCCAGGGATTGATATCACTAATTGGTGACTTGCTCGATCTTTCCCGGATTGAGGCCGGTCATGTAGGCCAGGACTTAAAACCGGTTGCCGTGGATGAACTGTTGCGCAATATTGTTGATTTCATTACCGCCCAGGCCCAAAGCCGCAACCAAAGTCTGGCGCTTGAGCTGCCCGAAGCATCACTGCCCAAAATCCTTGCCGACCCCATGGCTCTGGAAAGTATTTTCGGCAACCTGATCGCCAACGCTATCAAATACACCCAGGAAGGTGGCGAAATCACCGTCAAAGCACAACTGGTTGATGATCAGATACAGGTGGACGTTATCGACAATGGCTTTGGCATAGAAGCCCGCCAACTGGATAAATTATTTGATAAGTTTTTCCGGGTGAAGACCGACAAAACCCGCTATATTACCGGTACCGGTTTGGGACTTTCCCTGGTCAAAGGCCTGGTGGATAAAATGGGGGGAACGATCACTGTCGCAAGTAAACCGGACCAGGGCAGTACTTTTACCGTCTTGCTGCCGGTGAAAGCCGAATCTGAATAAGCAGGAAAGATATTGCCATCAGGATCAGGTAAATTTTTTAACGGCGGCAGCCACCGTTGCCGGTGAAATTTTCAGTCCGGGCCAGAAGAGGGCCAGGGCATGCGTAGCTTGATGGCCAAGAATAGGTAATCCATCCATAAACTTGACTCCCTGCCGATCGGCCAGCTCACGCCAGATATTAGGCTGCCTGTCGTAATTGAAATCAACCACCATCTGACAGTCACGAAGATCAATCTGCTTGATCAAGGTAGCCAGATCCGGCGCTTCATCAGCATGGGAAACGGTGGTTGCATTGATAACAATATTTGCCGTTATGGGTTGGCCGGCAAGGGATGCCAAAAGATCTGGCTGACCTCCACCGATATGAGTGACAACTTTTTGGGCATGTTTCAATTGTCGGCCGGTAACCACCATTGACGGAATACCAAGCCAGTTAAAGACAAAAACTGCCGCTCTGGCAGCCCCGCCAGTGCCGACAACCAGGGCGGATTTGCAGGCCGCCGTCTTGAAACCGGCAGCCCCGAGAGCATCCATAAAGCCCAGAGCGTTGGTATTAAAACCTTTGTAATAGCGTCCATGACGGACAATAGTATTGACCGCGCCGATAATTTTTGCCCCTTCAGAAAGGGCAAAAAGATGTGGGATGATCTGTTCCTGATAGGGAACACCAATATTGGCCCCGGCAATATGCAACGCCCTCAAGCCCTGTACCGCGGCTTCCAGATCCTCAGGCTCCACCATAAAAGCCGTGTAGGTGCCGCTGATGCCAACCAATTCCATCAGCACACGATAGAGTGCCGGCGCTTTTGAAGCAAAGGCTCGTTCATCGCTTAAGAAGCCAAAGACCTTGAATGAGTGTTTGCTTGCCCCGGTGACGGTATACAAATGATGATTCCCTTTCCTAAGTTGAACGATTAGCTTAATGATTATATAATGTTAAAAACCACAGGCTTTCCACCCATCGGGTGTTATTTCTCATTAACGTAAAACCTTGATTTTTTTGGAGCTGACTACTGACTGCTAAGGCGGGCTTGACGCCCGCAACCCAAATTAAGGTATCAGGATGTTCCGGCATGGCTCTCGCTCATTCTCGCGGCACGTCGTGTGCCGCTCCGAGGTGTGTGCCGCTATGAGCCAAGCCCGAACATCCTGAATGTATTCCCGACAATTTCTTGTTTTTTACACCCCTCAAGGGGGTACTGAAAAGAGTGACAGCTTTTCAGGAGTAAAGCACTAACT
>DQWO01000195.1 GCA_011042595.1 Pseudomonadota bacterium | reverse complement strand
GTAATCTTCTTATTCTCCTGACTTTTAATCTTTGTCATTTATTTTCCCGGGCACTGACTGACAACTTCCGGAGCTATATTTTTCTGACCATAAGCCTTATCGAAGTGGCTGGAAAATTCTGCGGCCAGTTTGCCAGCCCGCAGGTCATACGCCTTTTTATCAGACCAGGTATCCCTGGGATTCAAAATTCCGGCCGGCACCCCGGGACAACTCCGCGGCACCTGAATGTGGAACAGTTCATCGTCATTATAGTCCACTTTTTTCAACTCACCATTCAACGCCGCCCGTACCAGATTTCTGGTCACATCGATATCCATACGGTGCCCAACGCCATAAGGTCCTCCACTCCAACCGGTATTAACCAGGTACACTTCGGCATCATGAGCTTTCATTCGCTCACCCAGCATAGAGGCATAAACATCCGGATTTCGGGGCATAAACGGTTCTCCAAAAAAGCGGGAAAAAGTGGTAACCGGCTCCACGATGCCGGTTTCCGTACCGGCAAGTTTACTGGTATAACCCATCAGGAACCAGATCATGGCCTGGGACGATGTTAATCTAGCGATGGGAGGAAGAACACCATTGGCATCGGCAGTCAAAAAGAGAACTGTTGAAGGATGGGTACCAACTGACGATTTTTTAATGTTTTTAAGGCAGGAAAGCAGATATGAACCCCGGGAATTAGGAGTAATCCGGTCATCATCAAAATCAAAATGTCCCGTGGGATAAATCATCGCGTTTTCAACAATTGATCCATGCTCCAGATAGGGAGACTCATGCATGATCGCATCATATATATCCGGTTCTTTCTGCGGATCTAAATTAATCAGCTTGGCATAGCAGCCATTTTCAAAGTTAGCGATCCCACTGTCGCTCCAGCCATGCTCATCATCGCCAAGTAACGCTCTTTCAGGGTCGGCAGAAAGAGTTGTTTTACCAGTCCCGGACAAGCCCAGCAACAGGGCAATATCACCATCAGGGCCTTCATTGGCCGAACAATGGAGGGGTAAAATATTTTCTGCCGGAAGATAATAATTCATCACCGTAAACATCAGTTTTTTAATACTGCCACAGTAGGCTGAACCATAAACAATACCCATGGAACGATCCATATCCATGGCCACCGCCATGTTGCTGGTCATCCCCGCTGGCATTTTCCTGAGCCGCCCATCATAGCGCTGACGGTCAAGTTTGTCATAGGGTAGAACCAGCAGGGTAAAACCACGCCCGGCAAAAATGCTCTGTTCCATATTTTCCGGAACTTCCCGGAACATATTATCAGTAAAAAGAGCCGCCAGGGAAAAATCGGATATGGTTCTGGTGGGCAGGGCATAAGCAGCATCAGCACCAATCACCCGATCAGTAACATACAGACACTCCTTCCTGGAAAGGGTAGCCAGGGCATCGGCAAAAAGCATATCAAAGGTTTCCTCATCAATAGGTATATTATTGGGAGAATCCCAGTCAATATTTCCCTCACTTACCGCCCTTTTGACAATAACCGTATCCTTGGGACTTCGTCCAGTTGATTCAGGTGGCGTCCAGGTTGCCACCGCCCCGTTAGCCGCAACCATAACTTCTCGATTTTCCACTGTTGCCTGGATCAGTGCTTTTCGCGAAGGATTTAACTGCACTTGCGCATGTTCATTCAGCATGCTCTTCACTTGATTTTCCAAACTCATTTTACCTCTCTTGTTTTTCCATACAAAAAGTTAAGAAACCATTATCCATATGTTCTCAATCTTGAAACTGGAACATTACCCCCAAAATTTTACCAAAGGATAGCTTTGATATCAACTCTATTTTAATTCCCTTAGAGTTTTCCTGGCTTCCTCGGCACCATCAAATGTTGATGACAACGAAAGGGCATGTTCCAGTGAGCGGGCTCCAGCTGCCGAGTCACCACCTTTAGCCAACGCCATTCCCAAATGATAGTATACCACCGGATTTTCACCCAGTTTTTCAGCCGCTTCCCGCAGGTAGGCGGAAGCCCGGCTAAAGATATTTTTCTTGTAATAAATCCATCCCAAAGTATCAGTTATCCGGGGATCATCAGGACGCAGACGTTTAGCATCTTCAGCCAGCGATAAAGCCCGATCAATATTGCCACCATGTTCCGCATACAACCAGGCCAGGTTATTCATTGCCGGCACAAACTCAGCATCAACCTGCAAGGCATCTTCATAGGTTTTCATCGCTTCTTTGTAATTCTTTGCCTGTTCACGGATAATTCCCAACAGCATATAAGGAGAAAGAACTTTGGGATTTACTTTAATAACCTGCTCATATTTTTTCTCAGCTTCGGCAAGTTTTCCCTGTCGCTGATATAAACCACCCAAATAAACATAAGAAGAAAGAAGATTAGAATTTTTTCCGATTGCGGTTTCAAAAGACTTTTCCGCCAATTCCAACTTATTAGTACTGACATATATTCTCCCCATCAGATTATCAGCAAAAGCATCATTGGGATCCTGTTCAAGTAACGTCTGGCAGAATGTCAACGCCTGATCCGGATGCTTGTTGATCATATGAACGGCAACAATTTCAGCCGCAACATCTTTGAGCTGGGGATTGAGCGATAAAGCTTTTCGGTAATCGGCCAGCGCCTGGGGATATTTTTTCTGCAGTCGATACAATAAACCCCGCTGAGCGTAACCACTGGGATTATCAGGCTGTAAAGCAATCATCTGAGTGTATATTTTCAGAGCTTCCACGCCATTACGTTGGGCAACCAGAATCTTCCCCTGCAGATCAAGAGCCCGATAATTTCGGGGCTGGGCAGCCAGAACTTTTTTAATCAGTATCGATGCCTCATCAAACTGTCGCTGCAGATAGGCAAGTCGCGCCAGTTGATAGCTGGTATTCAGATTTCCAGGAGCCAATTCCTGGGCTTTCGCCAGCTCACTTGCTGCCTGGTTCAAGTTTCCATCAGCAGACATGGCCAAACCCAGATAATAATGTACTGGAGCAAAATTTGGCCGGTTTTCAACCACATAACGAAAATCAGTAAGGGCATCATGAATCTTTTTTTCACCCAGCAGCAACCGTCCACGCAGGTATCTGGCATAATAGTTTTTCTCATTGGTGGACAATACTTCCTGAACCAGCGGTTCGGCTAATCCTGCCTGTTTGCGGTCCAGGTGCAACTCCGCCAGCTTTAGTCTGGCCGGTTCTGATTTCGGATCAACCTTAACTGCCTGTTTAAAGGTTGATAAAGCCTGATCAGCTTTACCAACTTTCTGATAAAAATCGCCCATCATAAGCATGGCATCAACATCTTCAGGAGATTTCAGCAGCATATCCTGCAATGTTGTTTCCGCTTTTTGAAAATCCTGGAACTGGGAGATATAAAAATTAACCAGGACCATCCGCAGGCCTTTATTGCCAGGATTGTTATTAAGCAGAGATTCATACAACTCTCGAGCCGCAGATTTCTTACCGGCAACAACATACATGCGAGCCAGGGCCAAAGAGGCGTTCATTCCTTTAGTGTCAAGGGATACCGCTTTTTTCAAATGAACAAAAGCCTGTTCAAACTTCCTTTGTTGTCCATAAAAATTACCCAGGACAATATGAGCATTCATCCGCTCAGGATCCTGGTTTAAAGCCTGCAGGTATGCTTTCTCCGCTTCATCTAAAGCACCATTGCGGGCATGCAAATGACCAATGATCATCAACGCTTCAATATTATTCGGTTCTTTTGCCAGTACCAGCTGGGCCTTTTTCATCGACTCATCATATTTCCCTGCCAGCAGGAAAAATCCGGCAAGTTTCAAATTAGCCTCAGCCATCTCAGAATCTAGGGTTACAGCATTATAAAATTCCCGTACAGCCTGTTTCGGCTGCTGCAGTTTCAGATATACTTCCCCAAGTTGATAATGGGCCTTGGCATCTTTAGGATCTATCTGGACCACATTCAAATACTCGATGCGGGCTTCCTTGTATTTTTCCGCTTGCACATATTTCTGTGCCCGCTGTAGATGATCTGCTTTTTTTTGCTCAGGATTTTTACTGCACCCTGCCAACATGGATAAACAAAAAAGAAACGTTAAAAAAATCAGACCTGTCATACACCATCTATTTCTGTTGTGCATCATCGTCTATTCCTTCCTAATAATGGTTCTCGATTGCCGGCTTTTTTAAAGAAATCAAGCCTCAAAATCCACCACGCTGCAACCAAACAGGGAATCAACTTCCTGCATCAGCTCACTGCTGGGTTCAACTCGGTAGTCGCTTGAGAGGGAAAGCACCATTTCACAATCATCCTTCCTTAAATTTATATATCCCGGACAATCGCCCCGGTAACGAGATAAAATACCCTGGAGATGATTTAATTTACTGACGGTCAATACATTATGATTCAGGGCAAAAACAACTCGACTGACCATTTTCCCGGTAGCCTCTTTCAGACTCATTACCGTTGTTGCCACCACCTTCGCCTTTCCTCTCTCATCATCAATTTCGACCCGGCCTTCGATAATCAGCGGCTCCTGGCTTTCAATATAGGGAGAAGCCAGCTGGAAAGAATCAGGAAATAAAGTCACGTCAACAGTCCCCGTAAGATCTTCCAGGGTAATAAACCCCATTAATTTCCCCTTCGCCGTCCTTTTTTCCTTGACAGCAGCCACCAGGCCACCGATGCGAACCCGGGACTGATCCTGAAAAGCAGAAAGCCGGCTGATTTGGGCCACAGCGCAACGTTTCATTTCTTTTACCCGCTGTTGCAAAGGATGACCGGTAATATAAAAACCCAGAGATTCCCGTTCGTTCGCCAATTTTAACTTATCATCCCACTCCTCAATATCAGGATAACTATATATTTGATCGACATCAGTGTTATTATCTTCACCTCCCAGATCAAAAAGGGAAAGTTGACCCTGCTGTTTATCACGCATAACCCGCTGTCCGGTTTCAATGGCATCTTCCATCACCGCGGCAATTTTAGCCCGGCTGATTGAGGTAGAATCAAAGGCACCGGCCTTAATCAGGCTTTCAACAACCCTTTTATTGACTTTGTGCAGATCAACCCGCTGGCAGAAATCGAAAATAGAGCTGAAACTTCCACCATCATCTCGTTCCCGGATAACTTCTTCAGCCGCTTTGCTGCCGACATTTTTAATTGCCGCCAGGCCAAAGCGAATGCCTTCTTTCACCACCGAAAAAGAGGTCCCGCTTTCATTGATATCCGGGGGCAGAACCTCAATATGCATCTCCTTACATTCGGTAATATTTTTTATAACCTTATCAGAATTCTGCATATCCTCCATCAGCAATGCGGCCATAAATTCGACTGGATAATGAGCCTTCAAATAGGCAGTCTGATAAGCGATATAAGCATAGGCAGCAGAATGGGATTTATTAAAACCATATTCGGCAAATTTCGCCATCAGGTCAAATATCTCCCCGGCTTTCTTCTCATTAATTTTATTGGCTTTTGCCCCATCCATAAATCTTTGTCGCTGACGATCCATTTCTTCAGCTTTTTTCTTCCCCATGGCCCGGCGAAGGATATCTGCGTCTCCAAGGGTATAACCGGCCAGCAGCTGGGAAATCTGCATCACCTGTTCCTGATAGACAATGACACCGTAGGTATCCTTAAGAATCGGTTCCAGTTGGGGCAGCAGGTATTCCATTTTCTGTTTGCCATGTTTCCGATCAATAAAATCATCAATCATCCCACTGTTCAAGGGACCGGGACGATAGAGAGCAACCAAAGCAATAATGTCCTCAAAGGTTTCCGGGTTCAACCTGCGCATCAGAGATTGCATGCCGCTGCTTTCCAACTGAAACACCCCGGTTGTGGCACCTGACGCCAGTAGCTTATAAGTTTCCGGATCATCAAGGGGGATGGCATCAATATCGAGGGTCACTGAATCTGCGTTTTCAGCCCTAATCAACCTCACGGCATTGTCAATAACCGTCAAGGTCTTTAATCCCAGAAAATCAAATTTTATCAGCCCCAGTTTTTCGATATTAGTCATATCATACTGGGAAACAATCTCATCATTTTGTCCGGGATACAGCGGCAGGTAATCTACCAGTGGATTATTGGCAACCACTACACCGGCAGCGTGGATTGACGCATGGCGGTTCAGACCTTCAAGAGCCAGGGCAATTTTCAGCAGCTGTTGTTCTCTCGCGGAACCTTTCCTGAGTGACCCAAGGCGCTTTTCTTTTTTCAGCGCTTCATCCAAAGAAATATTTAAAATAGCGGGAACCAGTTTGGCTATCTTATCGACATCGGCATAGGGCATATTTAACGCACGTCCCACGTCGCGAATCACCCCTTTTGCCTGCATTTTGCCAAAGGTAATGATCTGAGCTACCCGATCACTCCCATATTTTTCGGTAACGTAGCGAATGACTTCTTCACGGCCACGGATGCAGAAATCCATATCAATATCCGGCATGGAAATTCGTTCCGGATTAAGAAAACGCTCAAAAAGCAGACCATATGGCAAAGGATCAATATCCGTTATCTTCAGGGAAAAGGCTACCAGAGAACCAGCAGCAGACCCCCGGCCCGGGCCCACCGGAATATTTCGCTGCCGGGCATAGTTGACAAAATCAGCAACGATCAGAAAATAGCCGGCAAAACCCATTTTATTGATCATCGCCAGCTCAGACTCCAACCGCTCCTTATACTTTTCCAACAGTTCATCATTCCACTTATCACCATAGAACCTTTGGATTTTTTCCAGACGCTGAGAAAATCCTTCTCGACTTTTGTACTCAAGATGAGCACTCAAACTCTGGCCGTCAGGCGGAGCATAATTAGGTGGATGATAAGTTCCAAATTCAAACTTGAAATTACAGCGTTCGGCAATTTCAATGGTATTGGCTATGGCTTCGGGATAATCAACAAAACCAGCAGCCATTTCCTCCGGCGATTTAAAATAGAGCTGATCAGTCCCATACTGCATGCGGCTCGGATCATCCATATTTTTGCCGGTCTGGATGCACAACAAAACTTCATGGGCTTTGGCGTCTTCAGCCATCAGGTAATGGCAGTCATTCGTGGCTACCAGCGGCAGATCAAACTTGCGGGACAGAGCAATCAACTGCTCATTCACCTTGTACTGCTCGGCAATACCGTTATCCTGCAATTCAATAAAAAACCGCCGATTATCAAACAACTGCTGATAGAATTGAACCTCATCTTCTGCCAGTTGCTGTTCCCCGCGCTTCAGATATGCAGCCACCACTCCATTCAAACAGGCACTGAGGGCGATTAAACCCTCATGATGCTGACTGAGTAATTCTTTATCGATGCGCGGCCGGTAGTAAAAACCTTCAAAATAACCCATGGTTACTAATTTACAGAGGTTTTTATACCCCTGTTGATTTTTAGCCAGCAGTACCAGATGATGGCCAATATCCGGATTTTTACCACCGCGCTTATCATGGCGGCTCCCGGGAGCTACATAGACTTCGCAACCAATAATGGGTTTGATGCCGTATTTTTCCGCCATCCGATAGAACTCAACCGCACCGAACATATTCCCATGGTCGGTAATAGCCACGGCCGGCATCTTAAACTCGCTGGCCCGCTTCATCAGGTGTTCCAGGCGGATGGCCCCGTCAAGGAGGCTGTACATGGTGTGAAGATGAAGATGAACAAAAGACGAGTGTTTCATAAGCCACTGTAATTATTTAGTATTTTAATATATAATTGGAAACATCGACCAAGATTATTGCCTTGCTTACCTATCATAGGAAGAAGGGCTTTCACAAGTAAAAAAGGGGCACAGCCAACCAGGTTTATTGGTATCAGGATGTTCCGGCATGGCTCTCGCTCATTCTCGCCGGCCGTCCATGGCCGGCTCCGAGGCGTCCGCCGCGAATCACATCGTGTGATTCGTTCGGCGG
>DQWO01000031.1 GCA_011042595.1 Pseudomonadota bacterium | reverse complement strand
GATTTTATCAGTTTATTGAGTAATAATACTCACTGATTGAGTAGTATGTAAGTGACATTGGGTTGCATGATGGGGAGCATCGAATGAAATATGCTTTTGAACGCAACATTGTCAGTGAAATCCTGCAAGGTTTAAACAGTCGTAAAAAACTCCTCCGCATTATGACCGGACCAAGGCAGGTTGGGAAAACTACTGCAGCCGGTCAGGTTGCTGACCGATGGCCGGGGGAGGTGATGAATGCTTCGGCTGATTCCCCCTTGCCGCCCGGCCCAGAATGGATTCATGCCCAGTGGGGACGTGCCGCCAGGATGGCTGAGAAAAAGCAGAGGGTTGGTGATGTGCTGCTTATTTTAGATGAGATTCAGAAGGTGGCAGGATGGAGTGAAGCGGTCAAATTCCTCTGGGATGAGGAATGCCGCCAACCTGTCGGTCTTCAGGTGTTGCTGCTTGGTTCGTCCTCATTGCTTTTGGAAAAAGGGTTTTCAGAGAGTCTTGCGGGTCGTTTTTTTCTCTACCGGTGCCCCCATTGGCAGTATCCTGAGATGAAAGAGGCTTTTGGCTGGGATCTGCAGAAGTGGATTTTTTTTGGGGGATATCCAGGTGCGGTGGAGCTGGTCGATCGCCATGAGCTATGGAGTCGATATATTACCGATTCCTTGATTGAAACCGTGCTGGCAAAAGATATCCTGCAGCTGAATACGGTGGGTAAACCGGCTTTGCTGCGGCATCTTTTTTTGTTGGCCTGCGGGACTCCGGCCCAGATTCTGTCCTATACAAAAATGTTGGGGCAGCTCCATGATGCCGGAAATACCACCACCCTGGCCCATTATGTGAAGTTGTTGGAGTCGGCCTTTCTGGTTTCCGGGCTTGAACTTTTTAAACGGGGGAAGCTGAAAAAAAGGGGCAGCAGTCCGAAGTTGATTGTTTGGAACAATGCCCTGATCAATGCCGTGGTCGGTGACCCGTTTGAAAAAAGCATCGATGATTTTTCCTGGTGGGGAAGGCTGGTGGAAAACGCGGTGGGGGCGCTTCTTCTCAACCAGCTGAGCGGTCTGCCTTATTCTTTATATTATTGGCGGCGAAGGAATCTTGAGGTTGATTTTGTCCTTGAAACTCCCCGCAGCACATGGGCTATCGAGGTGAAATCGGGAAAAACACAGAGTCCCGGAGGTCTGGCTAAATTTTGTGAAATATATCCGGAGGCAAAGCCGCTGCAGATTGGGCCAGGTGGTTTGAGCCTGGAGGAATTTTTTTCAGCAACCCCTATTGCCGACTGGTAGAATTCGAAAAATAGGACTCAACTTTCTGAGTTATGAAAAAAACAGCCGAAAAAAATTATTTAAAGGCTGTTCCGGCATGGCTCTCGCTCATTTTCGCTGCACAACGTGTGCAGCTGTGAGGTGCCCGCCGCGAATCACCGTCGTGGTGATTCGTTCGGCGGTCAATGCGATAGCATTCCTACCGTGATCCGATTTTTTTACTTTCCCCCTATTTTTTACCGGTAGGCATCTTTTCGATCGTCAATGGTCAGGAGGTATATAACAAGATCTTTCTGATCGACGATATAGAAAAGTCTGAACTTGCCAATTCGGTACCGCCAGGTATCAGGGACGTACCCTTGGAGCTTCTTGATATTGTTGCCCCAAAAAGGCTGTGTCTTTATTTGTGGGTACACAAAAGTGTCTAACTTGTTCCTTACGAACGTGGCATCGCGCGGCAATAGTTTTTTGAATTTTTTAAGAAACTCTTCGGTTTCGAATACACGGAATTCAGGCAAAATGCCCCCTTCCGGCTTTGGCATCGCGAAGCGCATTCTTAATACTGTTGTTTAGTCCAGCGTTGGCTCTAATTTCTGCCATTTCAAACTCATCGACATACTCATGTTCTTCAATATAGCGAAGCGCAGCAGTCTCAATGAAATTTGAGAGAGGGCGGTTGTCATGTTCTGCCAAGCCTCTGAACTTTTTGTATGTTTGATCATTGAGCCGCAATGTTACTGTTTTGGTCATTTTCTCACCTCCGATTGCTTGAATGCTTTGACTATCATTAGAATACAATAGCTTGTATTAGAAGTCAACTGCTTTAGGAGAAATAGGGGCACCATGTAGGAAAGGGAGTCCGGAATTATAGGGACATGATAATGGATAATAAAATACTCTACCCGCAATTACCCGCAATTAATTGGAAATATGGGGGAAGCTGTAGTCCTATTCGGTGCCGCATCCGAAAAAGTCTTGACTATTTCGGATCAGCAGCCTATAAAGTATGAAATTATGCGGCTGGAGGATGGGGGATGGAACGTTACCTGGCAAGTTATATTGTTGAAGATTTAAAAAAGAAAATTGTTCTATTGACCGGCCCGCGGCAATCCGGGAAGACGACTTTGTCGAAAATGCTGAGTGACAATTATGATTACCTGAATTTTGATAATCCGGAACATCGTTTAGGCCTCATTGAAAGATCATGGGATCGGTCCAGAGACTTGATTATCTTTGATGAGCTTCACAAGTTTAAAAATTGGAAATCATGGTTGAAGGGAATCTATGACGTTGAAGGTGTCCCTCCCGGGATTATTGTTACCGGCAGTGCCAAGCTGGATACTTATAGAAAAGTTGGCGATTCACTGGCCGGGCGTTTTTTCCAGTTTCGGCTGCATCCTTTTGATTTGAAGGAAATTAAAAAGATGCAGGGGGTTGACAATGTGTCTGATACTTTGGATCGGCTGCTTGAGGTTGGGGGTTTCCCTGAGCCCTATCTTGAAGGGAACAGCCGTTTTTATAATCGCTGGAAACGATCTCACCTTGATATCATTTTGCGGCAGGATATGATTGAACTGGAAAATATCCAGCATCTTACTTCGATTGAAACCCTTATTCAGCTGCTGCGTCAAAGGGTCGGCAGCCCGGTTTCGTACAGTTCCCTGTCCCGGGATCTTCAATGCTCTGATAAAACGGTGAAAAGGTGGCTGGAAATACTGGAAACGATGTATGTTATTTTCAGTATCAGGCCTTTTCACCGGAACATTTCCCGTTCTCTTCTTAAAGCGCCAAAATATTATTTTTATGATACCGGGCAGGTGCTGGGACATAACGGGGTGAAGTTGGAAAACCTGACTGCTTGTGCTTTGTTGAAGGAAATTCATTTTTTGGAGGACTGCTTCGGCGAGCAGCTGCGGCTTCATTACCTGAAAACCAAGAATAACCGGGAAATTGATTTCTTTGTCACCAGGGATGATGTTCCGTTTATGATGGTTGAAGTAAAGTGGGCGGATGGCAGCCTCAGCAGAAATTTTTCACTTTTTGAAAAATATTTTCCCGGAGTCAAAAAAGTTCAAATCGTGAAAGAACTGCCCAGGGAGAAAACATATCCTGATGGAGCGGAGATGCGGTTGGCGGCCAATTGGCTGGCTGATTTTTCCTTGAAGTAAAAGTGGAAAAGGGGGGGGCAGGAAAGAAAAGTGGTCAGGTCCCATGGTAAAGCAAACTGTTGAAAAATTTCCTGAATTAAACTCATGTAGCTTTGATAAAGGATTTCATTTACCTTGATTTTAAGATGAAAATTTTGTAACTATTCAGCTAACCTGCAAAATCAGGAGACACAATCCCAATTTCCTGCGGAAAATCGGGTTACGTCCACCACTTTTGCTGAAAATTCATCAAAATTTAACCCATCCCGGAGGGAGAGATGGAATACTATGGATAATGAAGATTTTTTGCAAGTGAACCAGGAACAGTTAACCGCAATCGTGCGCCCTTTTCAACAGGAATTAAATCGCTGTCAACGCCTGGCTGATTTTATCAAACAATGTATCCGCTGTGCCGGACGGGATGATTTTCTTCGCCTGGATGAGCTGCTTAATACCAAGCCGGCCACAGAAGTTGTCCAAGAAGAGGCCCTGGCGGAGTGTGCCCCCATTCTTGAGAGTTTGCGTGCCGATGCCCGGGAAAAGGTGGAAAAATATCGGCTTGAATTTATTGAAGACCTTACCCGACTTGGGAATGATGCCGGGTTGGCCATTGATATTGATTTCCCCCGTTTCAGCATCCTTAAAGGTATTGATGGTGAGATTGCTTTCAGTGAACGCACCACGACCATCAACAAAAAGGTGCTGAAATCGATCGATCCCCGCCGCATTGTTGCCGCTCTGGTGCGGCTGAAAAAGCAACTTTATGATCGGCCTTTCAATCCCCAGGAGTATATTGACGGCCTGTACGAGACGTATGTTGGCATCTGTAAAGCCGACAACCTCGCGGTCGGTCAGCCGGTTCCCATTCAGCGATTTTATCTGCAGCATGTCATTTCCCTGCAGAGCAAAACATTTTTTACCAATATGGATAAAGCTAAATTCCGGGGCTACAGCCTGGAGCAGTTCAGCGTGGATCTCTGGCGATATTTTGAGTCCGGTATCGGTGGAACTTCGGATGGCAAGCTTCTGGATCTGGATCCCGGGCGTAATTTTTCCCTCTGGCTTCTCGACGGTGTTGGAGAACGGCGGCAAATCAGTTCCATTTCGTTCAAGGAGGATTAGAAGATGATGACCAGCGAAGAAATCGATGGGTTGAAATCGTTTCAGGCCCGTTCTATTATTGAAGCGCTGCGCAAGGGAAGTGTGCCGGCTGACTATGTTCCTTTTTTTACGGTGGGCCGCGACAACTGGATTAAATTTATTGAGGATGATCTGGAGAATTATATCGCCAAAGGTGGGGCCAAGGTCCGCTTTATTCGTGGTGATTATGGCGATGGCAAAACCCATTTCATGTCCATCGTTCGTCACCTTGCCTTGCGGCAGGGGTTTGCGGTCTCCTTTGTGGTTTTGACCCGGGAGGTGCCCATCCACAAATTTGAGGCGGTGTATCAGGCCATTGTCCGTCAGCTGCGCGGCAATTTTGAGGGGGTTGGTATTCGAAATCTCCTGAATCAGTGGCTTGACGGCCTGGAGCAGCAGCAGCAGGATTCCCCGTCTCCGGAATCTCTTGCCGATCTGGGGGAAACCCTGCGCAATCTGCCGGGGATGAACGTGAATTTTGCCAATGCCCTGATATCCCTGGCGCATAACCGATTCCTGCCCTTGATGGAGGGTGAGGCCCAGGAGGAACGGACCGCCGGCCGGGAGATCATTTTTCATTGGTTTGAGGCCGGCAAGGCAACCAAGCGGGAGCTGAAGCCTTTTGGCATTTTTGAGGTGGTGAACAAGGCCAACAGTAAACAGATGCTCAATTCTTTGAATACTTTTTTGCGTTTTCTGGGGCACCAGGGGCTTGTCCTGCTGCTTGATGAACTGGAGACCGTCATGGCCCAGTCCACCTCTATCCGCAACGCGGCCTATGAGAATGTCCGGCTGCTGATTGATAATACCGAACAGGCGGAGTATTTCCATATCTTTTTCGCCATCATTCCGGACGTTTTGCTGTCGGAAAAAGGTTTTAAATCCTATGATGCCCTCTGGAGCCGGGTGCGCTCTATCGGTGAACAGAAGCGGCTGAATTATCGCGGTGTGTTGGTCGATCTTCACCAGACGCCTTTAAAAGCTGAAGAGCTGGTCAGCCTGGGGCAGTGTTTGCGGCATATTCACCAGATTGCCTATCGCTGGGATGCCGCGGCCGCTGTATCGGATAAAATTCTTCTGGATATTTGTCAAAATCAGAAGAAAATGGGGCTGTTGAGTGAGGTCAGACTCTTTGTAAAACAGGTTGTCCGGCTGCTGGATATGGCCGAACAGGGCGAAATTCCGGCCGAGAATCTGGATCTTGGTGAAAATATTATTGCCAGCCAGCAGGAGATGGAACAGGAGAAGTTGGAGCAGTTACAGCCGAGCTGGGACAAGTAGTAAATGGCAATGGATCAGGGCGAGTTTCTTGAGTTGTTGGAAAGCGCCGATAATTTTACCCTTAGAAGAGCCGTGGAGCGGTTGCGGGATGGCCTTTTTGATCCCTTCGGGGTGCGGCTGTTAACCGCTCACGAGACGCGCTTAAATCAGGATTTTGACCAGGGTGTCCAGGCTCTGGAACAGGATGAATCCTCCCATCTTTGTCTTTGCGGTTCTTATGGCCAGGGCAAATCTCACAGCCTCACCTACCTTGGTCAACGGGCTCTTGACCAGGGTTTTGTCACCAGTCAGATCAATCTTGATCCCCGGGAAATTCCTTTTCATGATTTTCGTCAGGTGTACCGGGCTCTGGTCAGCCAGATTCGCTTTCCGGGCGGTGGTGACTTATCCCTGGTGAAATGGTGGAAAGACCGGGCTGGTACGCAAGGGCAAGAGTTAAAAAACGGCGACCAGGTTCGGCCGGCCGTCATCCCGGAATCGATGCCGCATTTTTTCAAGTCTGTGTTAACCGCCCTGGTTCAGGACAATATGACTCTTCCCCCTCGTTGGAGGGGAATGAAGAAATACACCACGTACCGGCCCCGGGAGTTTCCCTGGCTGTTGGCTAATGCCCTGAACGGTTCCGCCTTGCCGGTAAATCGCCTGCGCCATGCCCTGAGATATCGCCAGGTTTCATTTTATAAAGACGCATCACTGGTCTGTAGAGGCTGGGAGCCTTATTTTGAAGCGGTTTGCGGCCTGGCGGCCATGTTTAAGAACATGGGTTTTAAGGGTTGGGTACTGCTTTTTGACGAGGGAGAATCCATTGCCCAACGGTCGATTCTCCAGCGCCGTAAAAGTTATGAGATTCTCCAGCGCTTTTTTTCTCCGCCTTTCCCCCGTTCCGGCCTTTATCCCATCTTTGCTTTTACCGATGAGTTTTTCCTGCGGGTACGTGGGGAAGATTATGGTCGGATCACGGTTCGTGATCACCAGGAATTTCCCTATTTTAAACTGAATTATGGGGAAGTCTGGCGGCAGCTGCGTCTCCATCGTCTCCATAATCTTAGTGGGTCTGAATGGACAGAACTTGCCGGAAGGCTCATCCACTTGCATGCCAGGGCCTATGGCTGGGAACCGCCGGCAGCTGGGACCAGAGAGCAAATGGCAGCGGTGGTGGCGGCAACCGGAAACCAGGAAGCACGCCTGAAGATCAAGGCCTTGGTTAATCAATTGGACCTTATGTCTTCTGGGACGTTGTTAATTAGTTGATTAGAGCAGATAATAGCCCCAAAGCTTGACATAAATACCATTCTGGTTCCATTTGGATATCAATTCCTTCATGCTAATCAACTAATTAACAACGTCCCAGGATGTATGAATTCTCCCCTGTTACAACTACCCAATACCTTTAGAACATTTTATGGTGCTTTCCCCGGTTTGCATCCCATCCAGGAGCAAGCCATCAGGCCGGTTTTGGATAATCGTGATCTTATCATCCAGTCCGCCACCGGTTCCGGCAAGACCGAAGCGGTGCTGGCTCCCTGTCTGGAACGTATTATCAGCTCAGGATCGACCGAAGCTGTCCTCTATATCGTTCCCACCCGCGCTTTGGCCTTTGATATCCAGCGGCGATTTGCTTCCGTTTTGTACGAACGGCTTGGACTCCACTTTGCCATCCGGACCGGAGATCTCAAGCGCAGCGGTGGCGGTCGTCCGGATGTGATGCTGACTACTCCAGAATCACTGGATGTGATGCTGGGCAGTGCCAATGTTGATCTGCGCGGTTTTCTCCAGCGGGTTTGCACGGTTATCATCGATGAAGTTCATCCCTTGATCCACCAGTACCGGGGCCGGCAGCTGGTCTATCTCCTGCATCGTCTGGAGCGTCGAATCGGCCGACCGCTGCAGAAGATTGCCCTGTCGGCGACTATTGCCGACCCCGCCGCCGTGGGCCGTTTTTTACACCTCCGTCCGGATTTTGTCCTGCTGTCTGAAAGTGTCAATCGCCGGATTCTGCCCCGGCTGCTGCAGCTGAAAAATGATGAAGTTGAATTGGTGAACCTGCTGGGTGATTTGGACCGAGAATGGAAGTATCGCAAAATTCTGATCTTTGCCAACAGCCGGGGCCGTTGTGATAAAATTTTTGGCGTTTTGAATCAACAAGGGGCGTTCAAAGGGGCCGTGGAGTTGCATTATTCCAACCTCAATACCAGGGAACGGCAAGCGGTTGAAAAAAGATTTCGCCGGCGATCACGTTCTGTATGTATTGCTACCAGTACCCTGGAGCTGGGTATTGATGTTGGTGATGTTGACGCGGTAATTCTTTTTGAACCGCCGGACTCGGTTTCCGCCTTTCTGCAGCGGATTGGCCGGGCGAACCGGCGTCAGGATACGATTCATTTCTGGGGCATCTGCCGGGGGGAACGAGCGTCACAGCAGCTT
>DQWO01000040.1 GCA_011042595.1 Pseudomonadota bacterium | reverse complement strand
ATGCGGAGCAGCGTCGGCACTTGCCGGATAATATTAACTTCATTCTTGACATTCCTTTGCAGCTGTCGGTGGAGCTGGGTCGGACCAGAATGATTATCAATGACTTGCTGCAACTGGGTCAGGGATCAGTGGTTGAACTGGAAAAACTAGCCGGAGAGCCACTGGATATCCTGGTTAATAATAAACTGGTGGCTCGGGGTGAGGTGGTGGTGGTGAATGAAAAATTTGGTATTCGTCTAACGGACATTATCAGTCCCATCGAAAGAATTGAGAAATTAAAGTGATAACTGGTTGGAAAAATAGTGGGCTGGAAGATTTACAACCTCTAACCCACAGGGAAGTATCAATGACTGCAGCTTATGGGCAGATTTTTTCCAGGACTACGATGAGAGAATCATATTGCTGGTGGATGGTCTGTTTGACAGTGTTAGTGCTTTGCTGTCTGCTTCCTCCCCGGCTTGAAGCGGTGGTTCAAACGGAGGACCTGATATTTACCGCTGGACCGCAGCAAATGATTTTCACCATTCCTACCCGCCAGCCGGTTCCGGAAATTCACCCGTATTTTATTGAATCAGCCGATCATGTGGTTTTGTCTCTGCCTGATATCGAACCGGATTTTCCGGCACTGGTGTATCAGAGTTTTGATGATGAATGGGTCAGTGGCTATGGTCTGAAACATCGTGATAATAAATTTTACTGGCAGTTTGAAAAACGTCAAGAAAGCATTCCGTTAAAAAAATATCTGTCAGTTCAAACTGCTGGTCGAAGAATAATTGTTTCGATTATGAAGCCATACCGGGCAGTTTCCCTGAACGCCACTCCGGAAATTCATCCGGATCAATCAATAACAGAAGCTGAAAAGCTGACCGATAGTTCAGCTAAAATGGCCAGGATTAATGCCCTGCTTGCAGGTGAAGACAGTCTTAAGAAAATTGAAAAGGTTGCCGCCCCAAAAAGTGCAGGGCTCCTCTATCCCGGAATGAGAATATTTGCCTCTCTGGCGGCGTTAATTGCCCTGATACTGATCAGTTACCGGCCGGTAAAGAAAATATTGCAGAAAGCTGGAAAAGTTCAGGATGACAGCCTGGTCAGGATTATTCAGACCGTGCCCATCGGGATGAAACGGCAAATTATGTTTCTGGACGTGGCGGATGAAGTGCTGGTGGTTGGTCTTTCCGGTGATCAGATGACTATGTTGACCCGGATTACCGAGCCGGAAAGGCTCGAATCCCTGCGCCTGCTGCACAGTCCTGAAAGCGGAAAAAAATCATTTATATCCTCGCTTCGTTCTTTCAGCAGCAGTAAATTAAATTCCCGGGAAACAGCAGCTGAACCTCAGGCTGGACAGGAAAATACGGGCATGGCTCAACAGGACCCTTATGGTGAGGTGGTGGCGCAGATCAAACAGCGGCTTCAGGGTTTGAATCGTCTCTAGGAGACTGTGTGAGAATGTTCTTACTCCTGAAAGGCTGTCATAAAAAACAAGAAAAAAGATACTTAAATATAAACCACCCGTTCGCGATGCTCACTTGAGAACACAGAGAACACGAAGGAAAATCTTTAGGTTATTTCTCTGTGCCCTCTGTGATCTCAGTGGTAAAAAATTATTTTGTTTTGGGTTGCGGGCGTTAAGCCCGCTTTAGCTAATGACTAATTGTTTAACTTGGCCATGTGTATAAATAATGCTGGCATCGGGTAAGATAGTGGCTCAAAAAACGGGAAAATGGCTGCTGGTCGGGTTGATAATCCCACTTTTTCTGTTGACGGCATCAGGTGCCGCCGCCGAGGATTTGGTGATACCGGCGCTGCAGATTGGCCTGAATGGTTCATCGAATCCCCAGCAGGTATCAGTCGCCATGCAGATACTTCTGCTGCTGACTGTTTTGACCCTGGCACCGGCAATCCTGGTGCTCATGACCTCTTTTACCCGGCTGGTGGTGGTGTTCCATTTTTTGCGCCAGGCATTGGGAACCCAGCAGATGCCTCCTAACCAGGTGCTGGTCGGTTTGAGCCTGTTTTTGACTTTTTTTATCATGTTTCCGGTTTTTCAGCAGATTAATCTACAGGCGGTAAAACCGTACATGGCTGAGGAAATTAACCAGCAGGAAGCTTTTTCCCGAGCCATGCATCCGGTCAGACAGTTCATGTTTCGGGAAACCAGGGAAAATGATCTGGCCATGTTTATCTCCATGGCAAAACTTGATCAGCCACATAATGTTACTGACATTCCGACCTATGTTATCATTCCGGCTTTTGTTATCAGTGAACTGAAGACCGCATTTCAAATTGGTTTTTTGATTTATATTCCTTTTCTTATCCTCGATATGGTGGTGGCCAGTGTGCTGCTTTCCATGGGGATGATGATGCTGCCGCCAATCATGATTTCACTGCCGTTTAAGCTCATTCTTTTTGTTTTGGCTGATGGCTGGCATATTATGGTCGGATCATTGATGAAGAGTTTTTGAGCCGATGAATTGAGGTGAAAGGGGAATAATGAGCCCTGAATATGTCGTTGGTTTTGCCAAACAGGCCTTGGAAACTACTCTGCTGATCTCTGCCCCGATGCTTGGTTTCGGCCTGGCTATCGGTCTGGTGGTCAGTGTTTTTCAGGCAGTAACCTCCATCCAGGAGATGACTCTGACCTTTATCCCGAAAATACTGGCGGTTTTCCTGGCTCTGATTATCTTTTTCCCCTGGATGCTGCGCTATCTGGTTGATTTTACTGTTCGGTTAATGGTCAGCATTCCATCGGTCATTGGTTAAATCGGTTATGATTACTATTCCAGCAATTGCCATTCCTGATGTTGAATTATTTGTGCTTATCCTTGTCCGGATTTCAAGCATGATATTTATGGTCCCGATTTTCAATGATAAATCGATTCCGGTAATCCTTAAGGTAGGTATCAGCCTGTTGTTGGTTTTTCTCTTATTCCCGCTTCTACGTCACCAGGGACATCCGCCGCTTTTTGCGGGAGGTCTGGTGATGGCTTTATTGGCGATAGTCCGTGAACTGGCCATCGGGATTACCGTGGGTTTTATGGCGGCTATGCTGCTGGCTTCGGTACAGACAGCCGGTCAGTTAATGGGTTTTCAGATGGGTTTTTCCATTGTTAATGTGATTGATCCGGTTTCCAGTGTGCAGGTTTCGATTATTGCCCAGTTTCAATATCTGGTAGCCCTTCTGCTTTTCCTTTCCCTGGGAGCACATCGCTGGTTTATTAAAGCCATGAATGAAAGCTTTCAGCTTATTCCCCTGGGAGGTTTTTCCCTCAGCAATGATTTGCTGCAGATGCTTATCCATTATTCTGCTAATATCTTTGTTATTGCCATAAAACTTGGGGCGCCATTGATGGTGGCTTTATTGCTCTGCAATGTGATTTTAGGGGTCCTGGCCCGGACTGTACCCCAGATGAATATATTTATTGTCGGTTATCCATTGCAGATTGGTCTGGGCTTGCTGGTCCTGGCTTTTTCAGCTCCCTATATGGTGGCGATGTTCCAGGGATTATATATTAAACTTTTTCATGATGTTTTCATGATTATGCAGGCATCCGGTAATGGTTGAGCTGACGGAAAAGTAATATGGCACGTGATCCCAGTAAAACTGAGAAACCGACTCCAAAAAAGATTCGGGATGCCCGGGAAGAAGGGCAAGTTGCCCGCAGTATGGAGGTCTCATCGGCAGTGATTCTGATGGCCAGCCTGTTATTTTTTTATTTTGGCGGCCAATGGTTTATGCGGACCTCAAAACTCATGTTGCAGAATATTTTTCAGAATTACATGTTGATTGAACTGGGGAAAGAAGGGTTTTACCGGATTGTTTTGTTTTCACTGCAGCAGTTTCTTTTACTTCTAGGTCCTCTGTTGGTAGCACTGGCGGTTGTTGCTGTACTGGCCAACGTGTTGCAGGTGGGGTTTCTCTTTTCTGCCAAGCCCCTGATGCCCAAGTTTTCCAAAATTAATATGATTAAGGGTTTTGGCAGGATTTTTTCCCTTCGCTCCCTGGTTGATTTGTTTAAGTCACTCTTTAAAATCAGTGTCCTTGGTTATGCTTCCTTTACGGTTTATCGGGCCCATTTTGCCGAGTTCTTTGGACTATTAAATCAGCCGGTAGTTGATATTATGCAGTTTTTGGCGCTCGTTTCCTTTCAGCTGCTGTGGCGTTGTGGTCTAGTCTTAATCGGCTTGGCCATTTTTGATTATCTTTACCAGCGTTGGGAGTGGACCCAGGACCTGAAAATGACCAAGGATGAGGTTAAAGATGAATTTAAACAGATGGAGGGGGATCCGCAACTGAAAGCCCGGATCCGCAGTCTGCAAATGGCAGCGGCAAGACAGCGAATGATGCATGAGGTTCCCCGGGCTGATGTGGTTATCACCAATCCCATCCATCTCGCCGTTGCGCTGCTTTATGATAAAAAAAAATCGCTGGCACCGGTAGTGGTTGCCAAGGGTGCCGGGGTAATAGCTGAAAATATCAAGAAGGTTGCCCGCCAGCACCAGGTGCCGGTGGTTGAAAATAAACCTTTGGCCCGGCTGATGTTTAAACTGGTGAAAGTTAATGAAATGATCCCGGCTGATATTTATCAGTCGGTGGCTGAAGTTCTTGCCTATGTATACCGTCTGAAAGGTAAAAAACTGTAGGCTACCTTGAAAAATGGCCTCTTTACTTATATCGGCATTCCGGAAAGTAAGTATTTTCAAAATTAAGCTATCAGCGATCAGCAGTCAGCTTTCAGTAAAATATCGAAAAAAAATGGTTAAGCTGAGAGCTGAAGGCTGACAGCTAGTAGCCCATCTGGAAACATCAGTTTCCGGATGGGAACTAATTAAGGACTTTTCTCCATGGCTGAACAGATCATGAAAAAATACCTCGGAAATATTCTGGGAAATAAGGATGCTTTCCTGGCTATCGGGGTGATCGGCATTTTGCTGATCATGATCGTTCCTCTGCCGACTCTGATGCTGGATACATTCATCAGCATGAATATCACCATTTCGATCATTATTCTGCTGATTTCCATGTATGTCCTTAAGACTTTGGACTTTTCCATTTTTCCCTCCATGCTGCTGGTTACCACCATGTTCCGTCTGTCATTGAATGTGGCATCAACCCGGCTTATCCTGTTGCATGGTAATGAAGGGGCAGCGGCTGCCGGCCAGGTGATCAGGGCTTTTGGCCAGTTTGTTGTCGGAGGCAACTATGTTGTCGGGACGATTATTTTCCTGATTCTGGTGCTGATTAATTTTATTGTCATTACCAAGGGTGCCGAACGGATTGCCGAAGTGGCTGCCAGGTTTACCCTGGATGCCATGCCGGGCAAACAGATGAGTATTGATGCGGATTTGAATGCTGGTCTTATCAGCGACCAGGATGCCCGCCGGCGCCGGGATGAAATCCGGCGCGAAGCAGATTTTTACGGGGCCATGGACGGGGCTTCAAAATTTGTTCGTGGTGATGCCATTGCCGGAATTCTTATCACTTTGATCAACATTATTGGTGGTTTTGTGATTGGCACTTTTCAACAGGGAATGTCCATGGCTGAAGCCGCCCAGAATTATACCATTCTGACTGTTGGTGACGGGCTGGTTACCCAGATTCCGGCATTAGTTATTTCGACTGCAGCCGGCATTATTATTACCCGAACAGCCTCAGATACCAATATGGGTGAAGATCTTGGTGCCCAGATAGCCGCTTATCCCCGGGCCTTGATGCTGGCTGCCATTGCCCTGTTTTTTTTCGGCATTATCCCTGGACTGCCCAAACTGTCATTCTTTACTTTGGCGGCTATCGCCGGAGGGACATCCTATTTGATTACCCGGAAAAAGAAAAAGGAAGATCATCTCAAAGCGATGGAAGAGGCGAAAGAGGAGTTGGTTTCCGAAGAACCGGAACAGGTTGAAACTTTGCTGGGGGTTGATTCTCTGGAGCTTGAAGTGGGTTATGGCATGATTCCTCTGGTGGATGCGTCACAGGGTGGTGATCTGCTGGAACGGATCAAAATGATTCGGCGGCAGTTTGTTCTTGATATGGGCTTCATCCTGCCATCCGTTCATATTCGTGATAATCTGCAACTGAAACCCAACGATTATATTTTGAAAGTGAAAGGCAATGAAGTGGCTCGGGGTGAGGTGATGGTTGGTTACTGTCTGGCGATGAATCCTGATGAGGATGCGCCATCGCTGGAAGGAATTCCGACAAAAGAACCGGCTTTTGGCCTGCCGGCCTTGTGGATCGAGGAACGTCAGCGGGAACGGGCCCAGTTGGCGGGCTATACGGTGGTGGATGCCTCGACCGTGGTGGCGACCCATCTGGTTGAGAAAATACGTGAATTTGCCCATGAATTAATGACCCGCCAAGACGTCCAGAAGCTGGTTAATAACCTTTCCCGGGAGTATCCACAGGTGGTGGAGGATCTGGTTCCGGGCGTGGTTCCCTGGGGAACGCTGCAAAAGGTTTTGCAGAATCTGCTGCGGGAGCAGGTGCCGATTAAAGACCTGATGACTATTATTGAAACCATGTCTGAATATACCATGCAGATTCGCGATGCTGACGTGCTCACCGAATATGTGCGCCAGGATCTGGGGCGGACCGTAACCCGAGGCTATCTGGGTGATAATAACCTGCTTTATGTCATGACTTTAGACCCGAAACTGGAAGAACTGATCAATAATTCCATCCAGCGTACTGATCACGGGGCTTTCCTCTCTCTTGATCCTAATATTGTTTATGCTATGGTGGAAAAGATTAAACAGCTTTCCGAAAAATTTACTATTATGAATGCCAGGCCGGTGTTGTTGGGTGTTCCCATCGTTCGTTTTCACCTGCGACGACTTTTGGAACGTTTTATTCCCCGTTTAGTCTTGATTTCTCATAATGAAATTCCCCCTTCAGTTAAAGTCCAGTCATTGGGGAGAGTTTCCGCGGATTAACCGGAATGGTATGGTTGATTACAGGTTTAAATAGATGAAAGTAAAACATTTTCGTGGTAATAATATTTCCAAAGTGATGCTGGAAGTGAAAAAGGAGCTCGGTCGGGAGGCGGTGATCCTGGAAACCCGGCAACTTCCCGGCCAAGGGGGATCACTGGTGGAAATTGTGGCGGCAATTGATTATCCGGATGATCATTTTGTTCCCGGCCTGGGAATTAACCGTTATTCTAATCCACTTGCTGCTTCAACCATAAGTTGCCAGACACCTGCCGGACAGCAGACAGGATTTTTTGCTTCTGCCGGCTACCGGGAATTACGTCAGGAAGTAGTGTTAATGAAAAAAATGCTTAACCGGCTGCTGGAAACCACTGGTTTTCCGGGGGAGTGGGCTGCCGGCGGAGTATTGGCGGAACTCTATCAGCAGCTGCTGCTCAAAGGGATTCATGAGGAAGTATGCCGCAGTTTGCTTGATCGAGTGGTAAATCAGCTGTCAGCTGAAAAATCGGCAAGCAGGGAAACGGCAATCGGCTGCCTGGCGCGGCAAATCATCGATGACGTACCGCTGCTGAAGGTTGATCAAATTGGCCGTCTGGTGACTCTGGTAGGTCCCACCGGCGTAGGGAAAACAACCACGGTAGCCAAGCTGGCGGCATTTTTCAGTCAGGAGAAGAATGAGGATATCGGACTCATATCAGTTGATACCTTTCGTCTGGGAGCGACGGCGCAGATCAGGGAATATGCCCGGCGCCTTCAGGTTCCGGTTCGGGTGGTGAAAAGTCATGCCGCCATGGAACAGGCACTGGAGGAATTCAGCTCCAGGGATCGGATTATCATCGATACCATGGGCCGCAGTCACCATGATGAAAAGGGATTGCAGGCTCTGCAGCAGATTCTGCCGGCAAATCATGAGGTAACATCGTTTCTGGTAGTCCCTGCGGGAATTCAGGAAGATGATTTGCTGGATGTGCTGGTTCAATTTCGCCGTTTTGCTTATGGGGCTTTATTATTCAGTAAACTGGATGAAACCACCTGCCACGGCATACTCTTGCGTGGTTGCCAGTTGGCCCGGTTGCCTTTGTCTTTTTTTGCCACGGGGCAACTGGTACCCGAAGACATGGAAGAGGCCTCAGGGGAACGGGTAGCAAGTTTATTGTTGGATTTAAGTTGAAACCGAACGTGGAGGCTGTGACCACAGGCTGTCTTGAAAAATTCTGATTTTTCAAGGTAGCCTGCAGCTTAGAGGTGAAAATGGATCAAGCAGCATCATTAAAGGATAAAGGGCGGCAAACCCGGGTTATTGCGGTAGCCAGTGGCAAAGGAGGGGTTGGGAAAACTAATGTAGTGGCTAATCTGGCCTGTGCCCTGGCTGATTCTGGCCGGAAAGTCATGATT
>DQWO01000224.1 GCA_011042595.1 Pseudomonadota bacterium | reverse complement strand
GCTTATAATCGCCATAATCATCCATGTATTCCAGATAGTATTGAATTCCGCCGGTAAAATCACGGCCCAATTCATGCTCAAATCCGGTCAACAGCCGCCATTCGCTGTTCCGAATCAGGGGATTATCGCCACGGCGGTCAGAACGGGAATCATAAAATCCTGCTTCCAAGCTGCCGAGGCCGCCCAGCAGGTTACCGCGCAGGCTGGCACCATAAACCCTGAGCTTCGGATAGATCAAACGACCACTATGTGGATTGAACCCTTCAGGGGTTTTCCAGTAACCATCATAGCCATAAAAAGCAGCTTCAATACCGTTGATGGTCCGGTAAAGGCGGATAGCCCATTCATCCTCGTTGAAAAAAGCATCACGGTCTTCATCATGAAAGACATCATCACAGCCAGCGGTGCGCCCCAGCACCGAATTCCAGTAAGAAAGCCGCTCGCCGTCAATATAATCAGAGCCATTGAATAAGGGTACATAGACGATATCAATATTAACCAGGTCAAAAAAAGCACTGACCTTCACTGCGTCAGATGGAGCTTTAAGATACTCGGTATCACGACCGCAGAAAAATGACTTCCAGTCCTTAGGGAAGAGATCATTGACAAAGAGCAGGTCCCCAGTTCCCCAGGTCAACACCTGACGGCCGATCTTGACATCAACAAAATCCAGGGGGGAAAAAATCAGCGACAGCTCCCGCAGATCAGCCAGGTAATCATCAACAACCGGATCCGCCAGGAAATCATTTTTGAACTTCACCATCCCCCAGCCAAAGTCGGCGTTCAGTTCCAGCTGCAGCCGGGCTTCGGCCAAAGAGGTATGTTTTTCATCAACTGGATCAACCAGCCGACGGCCGGCACGCAGCTCAAAAAAACCATTGCTGTCAACCCCGGCATCGTCCAGGGACTGTCGCCAGAATGTCCAGAGGTTGTCGGCAGCCGCCGGAGAAATCCCGATAGCACCGACAGAAAAAATCAGCAGCAGGACCAGTAGCAGGTGGGACAAAAAACGGCCGATCATCTTCTCACTTCCCGTGGAGGCCGGCGCAGGTAGCGTTCGGTAAAGATACGCTCTTTCAAACCAATATCATAGGTAATGCCACTGAATTCACTCACCGTCCGCCCGCCACTGGCCAGATCTTTGACCCGGGAACGGATGACGGTGGGATACCCCTGGATATCTTTTACCTCCAGGGCCTCCACCTCCCGGTATGGTTGTCCTTCCCGATCCAGATATTCCGCTTTCATCGGCATGAAAGTCTTTCGGTCAATCCAGATCTTATAGGATGAAAACTCAACCGATTTCAGATCCTTGGGAACATTGTTCAACACATAGAACTGCTCATTGGTTTCCAGCAGCTCGTGCTTATCCTCATCGATACCCCGACCGGAAACATCCTCGTAGACAAAATTGGAGCCGACAAAACTGGTTCTCTTATCGGAAGCGGCAATCCGCTTTACCAGGTCAAGGGCCGGCAGGTAGAGCCAACGGTCATCATCCTTTCCCGGATGCTTATGGACCAGGTAAACCATTTTCCGCACATCGGCCGGTTCCTTGAAATAGACATAGAAATCCTGCTCGCCGCCATCTTTCAGATCGTAGCGGAGAATAGTAAATTTTCGTCGCCGCTCACGCCCCTGGGCATCGGTAATCACCATCTTGACCGTTGCCCGGCCATCCTTGCCGGCATAGTAGGCCGCCAGATTAGACCGCTCAACAATCTGGTCAACGGTTAATGGTTCAGCCGCCGAGAATGAGGCTGTGGATAATAAACCCAGAAGTAAAAAAACACTGACGATGAGACTCAAGATTACATTCTTTTTCATCTCAGACCTCCTTGCCGCCGGGATGCGGCTTCAATTTGCGAAACATAAAATTTTTCATCAGGGTCAGCAACGAGGGAATGATAATCATGGTTGCCAAACCGGAGATCGCCATGATGCTGGCCAGGAATATCCCCACGGTTTTATAGGGCATTAATGGAGCCAGCATCAACGGGGTAAAACCCACAGCAACTACAATAACATTGCGGGTGATGGCCCGGGCAGGTTCTTCAAACATGGCCAGGGAAGCAGCCTTCCAGTTACCGGTTTTAGCAAAAGCCGAACGGGATCGTTCAAGAAAATGAATGGCAAAATCCACCGCCATTCCCAGGGTCAACGATGACAGGACAGCCACCGGCATATCGTAATCCTTGCCAATCAGGCCGATAAAACCATAAATCAGGGCGATGGTAATAGACAAAGGGACCATGGCCACCAGCCCCCAAACAAAAGAGCGAAACAGAAACGTCATCATGATCAGGACAATCAGAAAACTGCCCATCAGAGACTTGAACATCCCGGCAACCATTTTATCCTGCCAGACAACATTCAGATAGGTCAATCCAGCCCAACGGTGAATCAAACCGGCCGGCGGCGGATTGGCAGCAAAAAACTTTTCAACGTCAGCGGCCACCTTTTCCATCTCCTGGTTGTCCCCGGATTTCAACTGCACCCAGAGGTTTGCTTTATGGTAATCAGGAGTAACCAGGTGCCAGAGGTCATCAGGTTTATGACTGTTCTGGAATGAAATCAGACACTGGGCCACCGCCGCCTGGCTGTCGGGAACTTTGAACTGTTCCGGACGGCCGGAATAAAGCTCCTGATGAACTTTTTTCACCACATCAACAATGGAGTTGCTCTTGCCCACGGTACCACTGGCCGCCAGCTCCTGCTGCAGCTTGGCGATATATCTCAATACTTCCGGCTGTTTGAAAACTTCGTGGCGCTGCTGCTGATTTTCCAGCACATCCAAAACCACCTGCCAGGCATCATACATCTCATCATCGGCCGCCCGGTCCAGTTCACGGTTGGCTGCCACAACCAGTTTCTTCAACAACTGGTCATAATCGACAGATGTAGAGCTCAATTTATTCAATGATTTCCTGAATGTCGGCAGCACTGCTTTTCCCGCGGCTTCAACCCCCAATTTATCTTCCAGCCGGGACCCCAGGATGGGGGTCATGGCCGCCACTTTTTCCACTGGCTTCCCGGCTTCCAACACCAGGTAGGCTTCATAAGTACCAGCAAAATGGTGATTCAAAACCCGATCGGCAACCCGGATGGGGTGATGAGGCGTAAACCATTTAACCGGATTATCATTGACTTGTATTTTGGTAATCCCATAGGCTGCCACCACCACTAACATGAGACTCAAGATAATGAGTAACTTGGCATGATGATAGGTCAGCTGGCTGAACCAGCGCAGCTGTCGGGAAATAAAATTATCGTGAATAACCGCATCCGGAGAGCTTGGAGCGCCAAAATTCTCCAGGCTTTTCTCACTCATCAACATCACGTAGGCCGGAACAAACATCATGGTCAGTACCCAGGCCAGCATAATACCGATCGCCACATAAAGACCAAAAACCCGGACGGGGGGAATCGGCGTCAACACCATGGAAAGAAATCCGGCGGCAGAAGTCAGTGAGGTATAAAGCATGGGGGTAAAGAGTTCGGCAAAAACAAATTCAATCGTTTTTCGCCGATCTTTGATCTTTTGATATTCATCAAAAAATTCTGAAAGAATATGAATACTGTCAACCACCGAAACCGGCATCAGGAAAATAGGGATCATGGAGCTCATGATATGCAAGGTATTACCACTGCCAATCAGCAGGCCCATGGTGCAAATTACCGCAACCATGGCCACAATCAGCGGCGCCAGAATCAGCCGTATTTTCCGGAAGAAAAAGAGCATCAGCAGAAAAATGAGAATCATGGCCACCGGCGCCGAAATAGCCATCTGGACAAACATCTCAACCCCGAAGGTATCTTCAGCCACCGGTAAACCGGTTATATGGTATTGTTCATTGCCGGTGAAGGTGGCGATTTTCTGCTGCAGAGCCTTTCGTATTTTATAAGCCAGATCCTTACTGGTAATGGGAATATAGAGGCAGAGGGCTTTACCATCCTCTGAAACCAGGGTACCATTCAGCAGCGGATTATCCCGGGCCAGTTTCCTGATACGCCGGGCTTCTTCACGGGTCTGCGGCACTCTGTCCATCAACCAGGCAAAACGCACCTGACCGGGTCCACCCTGTTCAATACTGTCCACATTGCCCGGGGCAATTAAATCCCGTTTAACCACCCCGATCCGCTGGCCGGGATGTTCGGGATCCTCCCAGGTAAGGGTGCGGATAAACTTGGTCAGTTCATGGACCCGGGACAGGGTCTGGGGATTAAAAACTCCATCGGGATCCTTTTCGTTGACCACCCCCAAAACAACCATATCATAAAGGCTGAATTCCTTTTTTACCTGGTTATGAAATATCCGCACCGCTTCCTTTTCCGAAAGCATATTTTCCGGATCGGTATCCACCTGAACCCGCATTATCAGGGCACCAAGGACTACCGTCATCAACACCATCAACCAGACGATCATTTTCGGATGTTTGATTGATGTCACAATCATCCGCTGGCTAAGCTTCATCGCTGTCTCCTCACAACGTCCAACAATTATTTCTCAGTACAGAATATTCTCTCCAAGGCCGCCATCATTTCGACCACCCCTTCATCGACAATGCGGTTATAAACCACATTAGCCTCCTTGCGCGAGCCGATAATTTCCTGACGACGTAGGATATTTAAATGTTGTGAAACATTAGCCCCACTGCATTCCATCTCGGCCAGCAATGTCCCGACGCTGAGTTCCTGATCCTGTAGCAGACAAAGTATTTTGAGCCGAACAGGATGGGATATGGCTTTGAAAAGACCGGCCATCCGGGAAATTTGTTCCTCATTCATTTTTCCACCTCAATCAATATTAAGTACTTAATTAAATACTTAAGCATGGATGGAATGTCAAGAAAAACTTTGCAGATTTATGCAAAGGCATGTTCCCGCAGGCATAACTTGTAAGCTTTGATATTGATGACTTTACCTGGTGGTGGATTCGGGGACAATCTTTTCCTTTTCAAATCTGCACCTATGTGATAAAAATAACTTAGCCAGTGTTAAGTTCTTTAAAGGAGCAGAGACATGACAGGCATAAAAGTTCTTGTAGTCGACGACGAAGAGGTGATCAGGAAAGGCATCTGCCGGGTCATGGAGGGCAGGGGCTACCAGGCAGAGTCGTCTGAAAGTGGCTTTGGGGCCATAGAAAAGCTCCAGAAAGCACCATTCAACATCGTTATCACGGATCTTAAAATGCCGGGAATGGATGGCATCGAGGTCCTGAAGGCCATCAAAATCCTGCAGCCGGATGTGCCGGTTATCATCATCACCGGGTATTCCACCGTAGATACCGCCGTGGATGCCATGAAAAATGGGGCTTTTGATTATATTGCCAAACCTTTCACCCCCAAGCAGATCATCGAGATGGTCGAAAAAGCGCTGGAACAGCGAACCGTTCAGATGCAGCGGGCCCACCCTGCGGTTGGACCCAGCCTGAACGGTTTTGAAATTTTTATCGGTGAGAGCGAGGCAATGCAGAAGGTATATAGCAGAATCAAGCAGGTCGCTCCCACCGACAGTACAGTCCTTATCACCGGTCAGAGCGGAACCGGAAAGGAACTGGTTGCCAGGGCTATTCATAAAAACAGCATGCGCTGTAATAAGCCCTTTGTCGCAGTCGACTGCACATCCCTGGTGGAGAACCTTCTGGAAAGTGAATTGTTCGGCCATGTCAAGGGCTCTTTCACCGGAGCCGTACAGACCAAAACGGGCCTGTTCAAGGTTGCTGACGGCGGAACTCTTTTTCTGGATGAGATTTCCAACATCAGCCTGGCCACCCAGAGTAAACTATTGCGGGTCCTCCAGGAGTTTAAGATAACCCCCATCGGGGGAACCAAACCCATCCCCATTGACATCCGTCTCATAACCGCCACCAACAAAGATCTGAATGAACTGGTCAGCGAAGGACTTTTCCGACAGGATCTCTTCTTCAGGTTGAACATTATCCCAATTAACCTGCCTCCCCTGATTGATCGAGAAGGGGATCTTCCTCTTCTCATCGGGCATTTCCTGAAAAAATTCTCCGAGGAGATCGGCAAGGACATCCAGGGAATATCACCGGCCGCCATGTCCATCCTAAGGCAACATCCTTTTACCGGGAACGTCAGGGAGCTGGAAAATATTATTGAAAGAGCGGTCGTGCTTACCCACAGCAAGCTCATCCAACCCGAGGATCTGGAGATTCAGCCCACCACCAACGATTCTCCTGAGGAAATTATTACGGAGTCTGTTCCCCAAAGCGCCGAGAGTTTGAAGGAGGCCAAGAGACAGGTCCGGGAAAAAGCGGTTGAACCGGTTGAACGCGCATTCCTTCTCCAGGCCCTTGAGCGAAACAACTGGAACGTTACCCGGGCGGCCAAGGAGGTCGGGATGTTGAGGCCCAATTTTCAGGCATTGTTGAAAAAACACGGTATTTCTGTGAGGGATCACTCTGAATAGTAAATATCTTCCTCTGGAGTTCTAACAGGAGGAGAGAAGGAAACGGGTATGCGGCTGAAACTAATTGTTCAGATCTCGCTGATTACGGGAATCGTCCTCCTGTTTACCTCGGCCCTCTTCGGTTATTTCAATATATCCACCTTAAAGCGCGCCTTCCTCCAGAGCGCAGTATCAGACCTCGACCATCTGGGCGAAACCATCTTCAGAGCTGTATTTCATCAGATGCTGAAAAATGACCGGGATGCGATCCAGGTTACAATCGGGGAGGTAGGCGAAGGGAAGGGAATCGAGCGTATCAGGATCCTCAACCGGGATGGGATAGTGGCTTTTTCCACCCAAAAGTCCGAAATAGGCACCAATCTCGACAGGAAACAGGCTCCGGCATGTATGGCCTGCCATAACAACGAGAATTCCCTGGAAAAATCCCAGGAGAATCCTTGTCCCTTACCCCAAAGCAGAAGATTCACTGACAGTAACGGAAAAGAGGTTCTCGGCCTGACCAGACCCATATATAACGAGAAAACATGCTGGACTGGCGCATGCCATGCCCATTCCAGGGATACGCTTTTTTTAGGTATTCTGGACATTACTATTTCCGCTGACCCCATGTTGTTGATGATCCGCAATTATCGCAACAATACCATCATTCAGATCATTTTTCTGATTCTCTCTATCTCTCTCTGCCTGACCCTGCTCACCAAGAAGCTGATCATTCAACCGGTTCATACGCTACTGAAACACACCAGGGCTGTCGGAAAGGGAGATTGGAGCCTGGTCAAATCAGTACCGGGGGACGAATTGGGGGAACTCGCTGAGGCCTTTAACGACATGACCGGCAAACTGAAAAAAAATCAGGAGGAAATGGATGCGTGGGCGTCTACGCTGGAAACCCGGGTGGAGAAACGCACGCGCAAGATAAAGGAGATGCAGTCCTTTCTAGTTCGTTCAGAAAAACTCGCGTCCCTCGGAGAACTCGTCGCGGGGATCGCTCACGAGCTCAACAACCCACTTACGGGGATCATGATCCACGCCTCTCTTATCTCCGAGGATCCACATCTGGACGATAGCCTGGTGGAGGATTGCCAAACGGTTATTCACGAAGCGTCACGCTGCTCCAAGATCGTCAAGGAACTGCTCGACTTCGCCAGAGTCACTGATCCGCAGAAGGAAATGCAGCCGGTCAGCAAAGTCATTGACCGAACTACCACCCTGGTCGAACACCATGTCGATTTCAGGGACACTGAGATAATCAAGAAATATGATCCTGACCTTCCAGAAATATTGATGGATGCTTCCCAGGTTGAACAGGTCCTCATTAACATGATGATCAATGCAAGCCAGGCTATGCAGCAGGGGGGAAAGCTGACCATAAGAACGGGGGTAAATGCATCAAGGAAGCACATCTACATCAAGATCACGGATACGGGCTGCGGCATCCCGGAAGAAAACATAGAAAAACTTTTCGATCCCTTTTTCAGTACCAAGGGACATAAGGGCACCGGTCTGGGCCTTTCGGTCTCCTACGGAATTATCCGGTCTCATGGCGGCGATATCGAGGTTGAGAGCAAGCTGGGAAAGGGAACAACTTTCACCATTACTCTACCCATATGATATCTCAGACCTCTTACTATTGACAGCTTCTTAGAAAAACCCATCACTTTTTCAATGACGTCAGGATCTCCTTTTCCTTCCTTATGGCCTCATTACAGACGGACCAGACACGATAGTTCTCAAGGCCGAGAATCGTCAGGCCGGCGAAAAACACCGGCCAGAAATTCTCCCGAAGCCTGCCGGCATAGTAGTAGAACAGATAAAATGCCGAAAGATAGCCGATGTGCGACCAACCCCGAAAGCGACTGGGGCCGGTGTTCATATGGCCCATTATGAGGATAAT
>DQWO01000012.1 GCA_011042595.1 Pseudomonadota bacterium | reverse complement strand
TGATGCCAAGGGTTGAAATCTACCAGCTGGCTGATCATCATATTTTTCCGATCATTTTTGATGCCCCCGATTTACCTTTTCCGGTTGCCGGCATGAGTGATGTCATGCCCTACCCCAGTTCCTGTTTTTCCTCCTTCAATCAGGATGCCCTCACCCATTATGAACGGGCTTTTGCGACAAAAGTCCGGGAAGTGGTCAATAAAATTCATCCAGATATTATCCACTCCCACCACCTGTGGCTGATGACCGCCTTAATCCGCCGCCTTTTTCCTGAAATTCCGCTGGTCACCACCAGCCACGGTACGGATCTCAGACAACTGCACCTGGCTGATCACCTG
The DNA here is from genome assembly GCA_011042595.1 of Pseudomonadota bacterium. Lineage (GTDB taxonomy): Bacteria > Desulfobacterota > Anaeroferrophillalia > Anaeroferrophillales > Anaeroferrophillaceae > DQWO01. The sequence continues at coordinate 8,012 of DQWO01000012.1, read as the reverse complement.
GCGCTCAGAGTCATTTCCGGCTGCCAGGAGGTGGATAAGGTCATGGCCCTGAACGAGGAACAGAAGAGAAAAATCATGGAACTGTATGCTCTGGATGAGCAGCAAGTGGTGGTTACCGGCAGCGGATTCCGCAACGACCTGTTCAATACCGACCTATGCACGAAAGGACCAGACATCAAGTTGATATATGCCGGTAAACTCAGTCGGGCAAAAGGGGTGCCCTGGCTACTTGAAGCGGTGGAGAATATTAAAGATATTACCCTGGCAATAGCCGGTGGTGGAGAGGGGGAAGAAGCAGAAAAAATTCGTCAGCAGGCAAAGCAACTGGCGCCTAAAGTTACCTTACTGGGAGCGCTTTCCCAGGAAGCGCTGGCCGAAGAATTCAAAAAATCACATATTTTTGTGCTGCCGTCTTTTTACGAGGGACTGCCGCTGGTGCTGCTGGAAGCCCTGGCCTGTAGCTGCCGGGTGATAATCACCAAACTGCCGGGAATCAATGATATCTGCCCCAAAGAAGCGGTGGATACAGGATTGATAACCATGGTTCCGCTGCCGGAGCTCATCGGTCCTGATGTCCCGAAAGCCGAAGATCTTCCCCGTTTTATCCAAAATCTGCAAACCGCAATCAATGAGCAAATCAACGAAGCCCGGCAACAGCAAACCTTCTGCTGTCTGCCACTGGAAGAAACCCTGCAGAAAAACACCTGGAACCAGATTTTCAGCCGGGTTTTGGAAATCTATCAGGAGGTACTGCAATAATCCTGAAGCCCCTGCTTTTTTAAAGGCTCAACTTTCTGAGTTGATCTAAAAACAGCTGAAAAAAATTTCCAGTGATGTTCCGGCATGGCTCTCGCTCATTCTCGCCGGCCGTCCATGGCCGGCTTCCGAGGCGTCCGCCGCGAATCACCATCCAGGTGATTCGTCCGGCGGCCAATACCGCTATGAGCCAAGCCCGAACATCCTGTAATGTATTCTTGGCAATGCAAGTCAGAAAGTTGAGTTAAAGCTTTTTTCTAGTGGTGCGGGCGGCCAGCAGGACCGGATCCCAGACCGGAGAAAAAGGTGGGGCATAAGCCAGATCAAGTTCCATAACCTGATCCAGATTTAAACCCTGGTGAATGATGACCACAAAAGTATCAATTCTTTTGACGGCATCCAAAGGACCGGCTAACTGAGCCCCCAGCACCCGGCCGTTTATGCGACTGGCAATCACCATTACCCGCAGCGGGGCACTGTCGGGATAGTAGCGGGACCGGGAACGGGTGGTAATCATGTTTTTTATCGGCCGCAGGCCGGCTTTTTCTGCTTCATCAAAGGATAGACCGGTACGGGCCACCCCAAGATCAAAAATTTTTGTGATTCCCGTACCCAGGCTGCCCCGGTTCAGGGTATCAATCCCGACCATATTCAGTCCGGCCAGCATCCCTTCCCGATTGGCTTTCAGGGCCAGCGGTGAAAAAATTGGCGAGTTATCCACCATCTGGATACCCTGGGCGCAGTCCCCTGCCGCGTAGATATTTTCCCTGGATGTCCGCAGCTGGCGGTCAACCACAATCGATGCCCGCACGCCAAGTTCAATCCCGGCATCCCGGGCCAGTTCGCTGTTGGGCTGTACCCCCAGAGCCAGCAGGGCCAAATCAACTTCCAGTTCTTCCTGATTGCTGATTACCCTAACTTTATCTCCTTGCTCAACAATATTCTCAAGGGGTGCACCAAAATACAGTTTAACCCCGTGATGTTGCAGTTTTTCTTTAATCAGGACTGAAATTTCTTCCTCGAACATCCGTGATAGATGCTCGCGGCGATGCACCAGGGAGGTTTCAAGCCCTTGGGCGGCAAAGGCTTCAGCCATTTCCAGCCCGATAAAGCCACCGCCGATAACTGCCACCCGACGTATTTTGCTGCCGGTCACCAATTGCTGTAGATGTTTGGTTTGGGGCAGATTATTAATCGTTGTTACCCGCTCGCCAAGGACAATCCCCTCCGGTACCAGTGGCCTGGCGCCGGTGGCAATCAGCAATTCATCATAAACTAACTGCCCCTCATCCTCTCCAGACTGCACATAAGTGACGGTTTTCGCCGCCGGATCTATGGCTATAGCCCGGTGCTCCAGACGCAAATCAATGCCCCTTTTTTCCCGAAAAACCTCCGGGGTTATTTCGACCAGTTGATCAAAGTCGTCAATCAGGCCTCCAACGTAATACGGCATGCCACAGGCCGCATAGGAAACATAACGCCCCTGTTCCAGAACAGTTACCGCCCAATCCGGCCGTTGCCTTTTAATCTGACTGGCGGCACTCATGCCGGCCGCATCACCACCAATAACAATAATCCGTTTTTTTTCCGCTCCGGCAACCATGATTATCGCTGCCCCATGGGAGTTCCAAACATTCTATACCAGCGGTAAAAATACAGGGGATAGTCGATGGGATTTTCTATTTTTTTCTTTTCCTCCGCCTCATCAAACTCATTCAGTAAATCGAAAATCCTTTCTTTGGCATCCTGGGCAAAGGCGTAAATAACCCCGGTATGAATCAAATTTTCCTGAAAAGGAACAAACCGACCGGCCAACAGCCAGCCCTCCTCAGCCACCCGACCGATAACCGGATCAAAAAGTTCAAAACCAGGGGTATCTAAAAGTGGTGACAAAGTGAGAAAATCTCGTTTTTTGTTATTTGTTACCTCATAAAAGGAAAAAAATGTCCGGTTAAGGTAGCTTTCAATTAACTGACGTTCCAGGATCGGCATAAAATCATCGCCGGCTTTTTCGAGGAACAATTCCGGCAGCCGTTTACCCTCAGTTTTTTCATGAAAAATCAGCAGATCCATCATGGCTTCAGTATCACCATCTTTGGCCAGGTTCAAGTTCCCTTTCTTGTCCACCAGCCTAAGCTCCCCCCCAACGTCGCGGATCTGTTCCGGCTTCGCCAGCTTGGTGATTTTAGCATTCATTTCAGCAACCATTTTACGGATGCGCTTATACTCTTTTTTAATCTTGCTGAACAAGATATCCCTCCTTTTCAGAGCGGTCAGCAATCAGCTTTCAGCGGTCAGCAAAATGTAGAAAAGTAATGCAAACTGCAGGAATAAAGCTGAATACCGGCTATCCGGCCTAATCAGATTTGATGGTAAACATCTCACTGTGACCGGTATATTTTTTTCTTAATTTAGGTTTTTCAATTTTGCCGGTTGGATTACGGGGAACTTCGTCAAAGAAAATCTCCCGCGGCTGTTTGTAACGGGGAAGTCCTTCACAAAAAACCTGCACTTTTTCAATATTCAATACCCGCCCTGGTTTCACTTCGATAATGGCGGCAACTGCCTCTCCAAGACGCTCATCCGGCAAACCTATGACCGCCGCATCCTGTATATCCTGATGTCCCTGGAGGAAATCTTCAATCTCAACCGGAAAAATATTTTCTCCGCCGGTGATAATAACATCTTTCTTGCGATCCACCAGATAAATAAAACCATCATCATCCACCCGGGCGATATCGCCGGTACGAAGCCAGCCATCTTTGAGCACCCTGGCTGATTCTTCGGGATTTTTATAGTATTCTTTCATCACCCCGGGGCCTTTAACAATCAGCTCACCCGGTTGACCTGGTTTCACCCGCTGATCATTGCCGCCAACAATGGCATATTCCCAATCGAAGCCCGGCACCCCGATGGCTCCGACTTTATGAATATTTCCCATCCCCAGATGAACACATCCAGGACCGGTTGATTCACTCAGACCATAATTGGTATCATAATCATGGTGGGGAAAAACTTTCAGCCAATCTCTAATCAGACTGGGCGGTACCGGTTGGGCACCGATATGCATCAGCCGCCACTGATCCAGCTGGTAATCATCCAGATTGATTTCACCATTCTCGATGGCAGTGAGGATATCCTGGGCCCAGGGCACCAGCAACCAGACAATCGAGGCCCTTTCTTCCGACACCGCTTCAAGAATCCACTGGGGACTGACCCCTTTGAGGATAACCGCTTTTGCCCCAACGATAAAATTGCCAAACCAGTGCATTTTGGCTCCGGTATGGTACAGGGGCGGAATCAGGATGAAATTATCATCGTGGGTTTGCAGGTGATGGCGGTTTTCAACAATGCAGGCCGCTTCCAGGTTGCGGTTGGTCAGCAGAATAGGTTTTGGCCGCCCCGTAGTTCCCGAGGTAAAATAAAGAGCCACCCCTTCTTCCAGAGCCAGGGGAATATCCACTGGCGTTGCATCTTCAACCGCCAGCATCTGGGAATAACTGCCGGCAAAATCCACTTCATTATCGGCTACAAAGACAAACTTTTTCACCGTCGGCAGCTTATCCTTAATCGCTTCAACCCGATCACAAAATTCCGGCCCGAAAAAGAGCACATCGCCTTCGGTAACATCAATGCAAAAACGGATATCATCGGCAGTAAATCGAAAATTTAACGGTATCACCCAGGCACCGGAACGAATAATCCCAAAATAAAGTGGCAGCCACTCCATACTGTTCATCAAGAGATGAACAACTTTATCACCTTTACCAATCCCCATACGCTTAAGCATATGAGCAACCTGGTTGGCCTGCTGGTCAAACTCGGACCAGGTCATTTCTTTTCTGGTCCCCTTGACTGGATCGCGCTCAATAAGTGCAGTTTCATCCGGATACATCCGGGCATTTCGTGCAAGAATTTCAGTAATTAACATGTATTCCCCCTCGGTTAAACTTGTTAGGTTAAATCTGCTGTTTGATCATAAGCAAATATCAATCCAAAACAGATAACCCAAACAGTTTTTCAACGTGCTAGACATAACATGAATACTATTTATAAAACAATTATTTAATCTTAAACAGCACCCTTACGCCTTAAGCAACTTTTCACCATTAAATGGTTATTTTTTGCCAATTTTTGCCGATTTCACCATGTTTTTCCTGCAAGCAATCTCCACGGACCGTCCTTGACAATTTCCGCATATTACCCCATTATGATATATACAGGAACAGAGCAAGAGGTATTTATGGCAACAGATAAAAAAACAGCCTTCAGTGACAGTCCGGACAATGTCATTACCGAAGCTAAACGCTACCAAAAACAACGGGAACAGGGGTACCGAGAGCAGGCCCTGAAAATATTTCCCTGGATATGTGCCCGCTGCGGCCGGGAGTTTTCCGGCAAAAAGCTCCAGCAGCTGACCGTCCATCATAAGGATCATAACCATGACTATAATCCGGCTGACGGCAGCAACTGGGAATTGCTCTGCATCTATTGCCATGAACAGGAACACACAAAATACCTGGAAGAAAATCAATATGGCAGCGACAATGCTACCACAGGCAATGAAAACCCATCTTCCACCTTCAAACCTTTTGCCAACCTTGAAAGTTTGTTTAAAACAAAGAAATCCTGAAGACTGCCTGAACTTTTTCTTTGTGGACTCTTTAAACTCCGTGAGAATATAATGTATTTAGTGTTCATCCGGAAATGTTCATTTCCCGATAAACGCTTTCAGCGATCAGCAGTCAGCTTTCAGTAAAACATTGAAAAAACAATTTGTTAAGCTAACAGCTCGTCCGGAAACGGTAGTTTCCGGATGGAAACTATTTAACCCATTTGGCTCCGGCTACGCCGGTTTAAGGTTAAACAGGTGACCAGACAAAAAGTAATCATCATCGGCGGAGGTCCTGCCGGTCTCATGGCTGCCGGCCAGGCAGCCGAAGCCGGAGCTGAAGTCCTGCTGTTTGAAAAGATGAAACAACCAGGCCTCAAGCTCGGCATTACCGGCAAAGGTCGCTGCAACCTTACCAATATTGCTGAAAAAGCCGATTTTATCGCCCATTTTGGCCGGACGGGAAAGTTTCTCCACCAGGCTTTCGGCCGTTTTTTCAATACTGAGCTGATGGATTTTCTCGAAAATCTGGGATTGAAACTGGTAACTGAACGGGGCGGCAGAGTTTTTCCCGCCAGCGGCAAAGCCACCGAGGTTCGGAAAGTTTTACTGAAGTGGATTAATCAAGGTGAAACCAAGATCAATAATTTCTCGCCGGTGGATGAGCTGCTGCTGGAAGACAGCCGGGTCACCAGCGTTGTTTCAAAGGGAAGAATAATTTCGGCTGACGCGGTCATTGTAACCACCGGTGGCGCATCCTACCCGTTGACAGGTTCAACTGGAGACGGCTACGGTCTGGCCAAATCCGCCGGACACAGCATCATCCCCATACGACCGGCGCTGGTTCCCCTGGAAACAGCCGGCAATGAAGCCGGTCGGATGGCAGAACTAAATTTGCGCAACATCAAAGTCAGGATGTTGGTCGATGGCAAAAAACAACGGGAAGGATTCGGCGAACTGGTTTTTGCCAAATTCGGCCTGACCGGGCCGGTCATCCTTACCCTTAGTGAAGCAGCGGTGGATGCCGGCAGAAAGGGACAAAAGATCATCTTTTCCATTGACCTCAAACCGGCCCTGGATGAGCAAAAACTGGATGCCAGGCTCCTGCGTGATTTTGCCGCCCGCGGCAATGAACCCTTAAGCAGTGTCTTGCGAGGGCTATTGCCAAAGGAAATGGTTCCCGTCTGTCTGGATCTTATCGGGCTTGATCCTGATCGTCTGGCTAATGGCATTACGGTCAAAGAGCGCCGGCGACTGCGAACCTGGCTCAAGGATTTTCGCCTGGAGATGGTCAAACCACGACCATTAGAAGAAGCCATTATCACTGCCGGCGGCGTCAACACCCGGGAGATTAATCCCCGCACGATGGAATCCAGGCTGATTAAAGGACTTTATTTTGCCGGAGAAGTGCTCGATTTACAGGCCGATACCGGTGGGTATAATCTGCAGGCAGCCTTTTCAACCGGCTGGCTGGCCGGCCGGGCCGCAGCACATAAGCAAGCGAATTAATTAGGTTGCAATAATTGTATAAATGACGAGCTTCTTGCAAAATGTTTCAGATAATTTCGAGAAAAATTGATTCACGGAATTTTGCCTTCAATTTTGATGGCAGATTCCTGGTTTTTACAAATTCCCCTTCTTTTGGGGGTACGTTTATGGGGATAAAGACATAGCTATCCTGTCGTTTTATACGATCTTTGACATTTTAAGCGAGCAACCGGATAAGTTGGTCGGCAAATAGGGTGAGGATTCCAAACATAAGGTGCATAGTCACCTTCGCATGCCCTTTTACCCTGACATTTACCACACCAAAATCCTCTTTCAGTCGAGCATTGGCACGTTCTGCCGCACTTCTTTGCTTATAACGTTCAGATTCATGGGGTGCCATTGGTGGAATATCCTGTCCGCGACTGTTCCTGTCAATAATCGGGACATGGCCAAGTTCTCGACTTATGTCTCTGATGAGACTGGCATCATAGGCAGCGTCCATAAGATCATAGAGATATGTCACCTTGCCGCTGGTCATCTTTATCAATGGAATGCCAACCTGGCTGTCATGAACTGAAGCTGAGGTAACCAAGGCGCTGACCGGTAAACCGGTATCATTGACATCCAAATGCAACTTATAGCCATTCCAGGAGGTTTTATACCCTTTGGCATTCTTCTTGGTTCCCCGGTCGCAGACTGTTGACAGTTCGGCAATTGCTTCTTCAGCTGACTGGTCGCTTTGTCGTGCAAGTCTGGTTTTTGCCGGTTCCCGCTTTTCACCTTTAGCTGGCCGCCCTCTTTTTCGCAGCTTTTTGGCCTTCTTTGTCTTTTTAGCCGGTTTCTCACGGCCAACAATAGCCGTGGAATCCCGGCTGATATGGCCGATTATTTCATCGGCAAGATAGTCTTGTACCAAGGCATCATGGACACGTTCTCCGAGAGCGCTTTCGGAAAACTCCTTGAATGCTCGGGAAAAGGTTGCTTCCGACGGAATATCGCAAAGTGCCTCAAAGCCACAGATCAGGCGCATTGAAACGGATGATTGAAGTGCCCTGATCAAATCCCTGGTTGTCGGATAACGGCAGAATGCCTTAGCGACATATGCCCTGGCAATAGCTTCCCGGGTAAGCAGTTTGCGGCCAAGCCATTGGGTTGA
>DQWO01000316.1 GCA_011042595.1 Pseudomonadota bacterium | reverse complement strand
TCCTGATACCTTAATTTGGGTTGCGGGCGTTGAGCCCGCCTTAGGTGAAATTATAAGTATTTTGTATTATCACTCATTGCTGGTTGGCATGATTCTGTGAAATTATCAGGGTTTCAAAGCCTTTTTGTTTAAGCTTGTGGGCAAGTTGTACTGCTTGTCGGCGGGTGGAAAACCAGCCAGCCCGCACCTGGTAGCAGGTTCTGTTGCCACAGGTCGTGGTTTGCATGAAAACATCTTTAGTCCATATCTGTAATTTAACGTATAGCTCCTGGGCGTTTTTCCGGTTGGCAAAAGATCCGGCCTGGATGCCATAGTAGCGGGTCAGAGGAAGAACTGATTGTTTACCGGCTGCTGCTGGTGGCGAAATCAATATGATTTGTACCAGGGCTGTTCCCTGATTAACCATGTCAAGAGCTTTGGCCGCCGCATAGGACAGGTCAATGATTCGACCGCGGACAAATGGTCCCCGGTCGTTGATCAGGACTTCAACCTGGCGGCGGTTTTCCAGGTTGATTACCCTGACCCGGCTGCCCAACGGCAATTCCTTGTGGGCAGCCGTTAGTTTATGCATGTCATAGATATCACCACTGGAGGTTTTTTTTCCATGAAAATCCTTGCCATACCATGAGGCAATACCTTCCTGGCTTTTGATCAGCCGGGAGTGTTTGGGCAATGAATAGTCAAAGTGGGGCTGTCTGGCCATGCAGCCCAGACAGCAGGTGCAAAGGAGGATGATTATCCAGTAGAACTGGGCTTTATTCAAGGGAGACATGGGCTGTTTACCAAGTTTACCTGGACAAAATCGTGGTAGTAGTCAAGCTGGTTAACACAGCAGAAGTCCTGTTTCAGCCGAAATATGTTCGTTGCTGCCATTTGCAGAGCCCGGCAGATAATCAGCATATTGATGCCGCCATGGGCAACAATCACCAGCTGCTCACCACTATGGGTATGCAGCAGTTCATCTAATTGGTTAAAGACCCGGTTTTCCACTTCAGGGATGGTTTCACCACCAGGAATCCTGTAGTTGATAAAGTCAGTGAATTTTTTTTTAATCTGTTCAGGGTAACGTTCTTTAACTTCATCATAGGTTAAACCCTCCCAGCAACCCATCTTTATTTCTCTGAAAGCAGATAGGGGTGTGAGTGGCAATTCCAGTTGATCGGCAATCACAGCAGCTCCAGCCTGGCTGCGGCGCAGATTACTGGAGTAGATGTGGGTTATATGTTTAGCCTCCAGTTGTCGGGCAATGCTTCTCATGGTCTCCAGGGATTCATCAGTTACCTCAACATCAATGTGCCCGTTATAACGGAATTTGCCATCAAGGGTATTGACTGTTTGTCCGTGGCGCAGCAAAAAAACAGTGGTTGGTGGTGACTTAGTCATAAAAATATTTTAACATAAATTTTCAACAGAAGGGAATTTTTCTAGAATTACCAAATATAAGGAAACTTTTGCAGGATGTTCGATTGAAGTTGCTTCCGGGTATTGGAATTCCAAGAATTCTTAATGGAATAGGGCGATCCAGCAGACCAGGGCCAGGGCTTCACTGCTTTCACAGCAAAATCCAAGCAGGTCACCGGTGATGCCGCCAATCCGCCGGGTAGCGTAAATTTTTATCCCCCAAGTGTAAAAGGTGAGAATTATCAGAATCAGAAAGCCCTTAAACCCAGTTAACAACAAGGTCCCCATGATGGTAAATGTCGAGGCGTAGACGATTTCATGTGAGGAAACCTGTTGGGTAATAGCCTCACCCAGTCCGCCTTCCTTGCGGGCGTAGGATGCCAGATAGGCCAGGATTACGATGGTAAAGCGACCGTAGACGGGCAGAAGAATCAGGCAGGGAATTGCCATCTGGTCGGGAAGCTGAGTAATGGTAGTATATTTTAGCAGTAAAACGAGTATCAGGCCCAGGGCACCCATGGTGCCGATGGAACTGTCTTTCATGATCTTAAGAATGTCCTCTGGATGGCTGCGGGCACTGAGAAAACCATCGGCAGTGTCTGCCAATCCGTCCAGGTGAAAACCCCCGGTAAGCAAAACCATGATGATGAGGATGATAACGCTGTTTATCTGGCGGGGTAGCAGGGGGGTAAGCAGGTAAAAAACCAGGGAAATAATCAATCCCAGCAAGAAACCTACCAGGGGAAACCAGGAAAGCGAAGCGGCTATTTCCCTGGCCGAAAGCGATTTTTTAAAGGGGAAAGGCAGGGTGGTTAAAAAAGAAAGGGCAAAATGGAATGATGTCAGCATGTTGTTTTTAAGCTTTCAGCGATCAGCAGTCAGCTTTCAGTAAAATATTTAAAAATAAGTGGTTAAGCTGAGAGCTCAAGGCTGACAGCCCATTCGGAAACACCAGTTTCCGGATGAACACTATTTAAGCTTCAGCGGCAGACCGCAACTGACCAGGTAAACTGTATCACAAGCCGCCGCCAGTTTCTGATTAGCAAAGCCGGCCAGATCACGGAACTGCCGGGCCAGAGGATTTTCAGGGACAATTCCGAGCCCAACTTCATTGGTGACCATAATGATAGTGGAGATGCAGCCTGGCAGAGAGGTGATCAATTGATCAACCTTTTGCAGGACAGTGTCAGGGTTTTCTTGGTTAGAGAGCAGTATGTTGGTCAGCCAGAGGGTAATGCAGTCTACCATGATGACCGGATAGTGTGACGTCGCTTGGCGCAGGGAAGTGTTGAGGGCATAGGGTTCTTCAATCGTGACTTGCCATGCCTGGCCCCGTTGTGCCTGGTGTCGGGCAACCCGTTCTCCCATCTCATCGTCAAGGATCTGGGCGGTAGCCAGATAAGCCCGGGGTCCGGGCAGCCTTTCTGCCATTTGCTGGGCGAAGGCACTTTTGCCACTGCGGGCACCGCCGGTCACTAGAATTTTTTTACCCTGCTCCAATGCACTATCCTGTAATTCTATTTTTATCCGCTGATTTCAATAACTTAAATCCGCTATGGTGTCAATTTATTTTTAAATTTCCCCTGATGGTTGAAAACCGAATGCTGACAGTTCAGCTGAAAACTAATCAGTTGTTCTGCAGGTACTGATGTGCTAAGGGAGTTGCTTCGAACATGGGGTTGTTCCTATTTAACAAGATGATTTCTCAATGGGAATGCAGCGATTATCATGTAGTATTATTGTTTGTCCAATACTCTTCTGAATGCTGAACGCATTCGACAGAAAAATAGCAGTTCCAGGGTAAACAGCAGCGGATGAAAAGTTGCAAGCCGGTCCACAATTTGGTCAAGTTTTTTATTTTTCTGTCGATGATTTCTACTGCTTTCACTCACATGTAAATGGGATGTTAATCTTTGTTTGGAATCAGAAAACAGAAAACCTGCCTGACCTTAGCTTTTTTACTTCTCATCCTTCCCAGGAGATGACCGGATGAATTTATTGCTGGTTGATGATAATTCTTCCATAGTTGAAAGCCTGTTCCATGTGCTCACTGAGGAAGGATATCAGGTTGTTACCGCCAGTAATGGTCTGGAGGCCCTGGAAGCGCTTCAGCAACAAAATTTTGATCTGGTTTTGACGGATTTGAATATGCCCCGAATGGGGGGTATGGATCTGGTGGCCGAAATCAGAAAAATGCGAAATCCACCGCCGGTTATTATCATCACTGCCTATGCCACCATGGAAACGGCCATTAATTCCGTTAAACTGGGGGTATATGACTATCTATTGAAGCCGTTTAATATGGATCATGTGCTGCATGCAGTGAGCCGGGCGCTGGAAAAGCGACGTTTGGAACAAGAGAATATGCAGCTCAAAGAGATGGTAGTTCTCTATAATGCCAGTGAAGCCATCAGCTCCAGTCTTGATATTTCGGCAATTATTGATGTTCTCCTCGATGCAAGTTTCTCCCAGTCCCAGGCTGATCTGGCAGTATTATATCTATTGGATGATGATCGTCAGACCCTGAAAATAACCCAGCATAAATGTACTGGTTGTGCTGATCTGGAATGCGCTGAATTTATCCAATCCCTGGCCCGGGAAGTGGAAGCTTCCCGGTTGAATTCAATCTTTGATGGCCAGGGTTCCCACGTTTTCAGCCCTAGCAGTTCCAAAATTGCGCCCATGTTGTGTACGCCGTCAACCGAACATCAGTTTTATTCCCTGCTGAGCATCTCCCTGAAGGTAAATAACCGCTATATAGGCATCCTTAATCTTTTCTCTCTTACTCCGGAGTTCACCTTTAGTGAAAAGCAGAGTCGGGCGCTTTATATCCTGGCCGCTAAAGGTGCCTCAGCCATCGAAAATGCCAATTTATACGAAAATACCCAGCAATATTATCTGCAAACCATTAAGAGCTTTGCCCATGCTCTGGAAGCCAAAGATCAGTATACCCATGGCCATTCTCAGCAGGTGACCCGTTATGCCGAAGTTCTGGCTAAAGGATTGCAGCTTGATCCCCAGCGGATTAACCTGCTGCTTCAGGCCGCCATGCTCCATGATATCGGTAAAATAGGTATCAGTGAAAGCATCCTGAATAAGCCAGCTAAATTGACTGAAGAAGAATATCTGATCGTCAAGAAACATCCAACTACCGGGAAGCATATACTGGCTCCCATTACCTCATTGGCAGCTATTGTTCCGGTGGTGTATCATCATCATGAACGTTGGGACGGTGCCGGCTATCCTGATGGTCTGAAGGGTCAAGAAATACCGCTGCTGGCCAGAATTCTCACTGTGGCTGATGCCTTTGATGCCATGACCTCTTCACGGGCTTATCGGCAGGAAATGGATAGCTCCAGAGCTTTTCAGGAGCTTGAACTTTATGCCGGTTCGCAATTTGACCCTGAACTGGTGGAAGTTTTCTGCCGGCAGCGGCAGGCCATTGATGACCTGTTGCGTTCCTGATATACGCCTTTTTATGACCATCACCCGCCCATAAAGTCCTTGACAAGAACACAGACGATTTGCTATATCCACTCAGTTTCTTCAAACCTCCATGACTCAGCAGCCTTTGAGGATAGTAGCCTGTCAAAATTTTAAAGGTGGTACGGCAAAAACCACGACAGTGATCAGCATTGCGCACTGTCTTGTCCGCCATGGCAAAAAGGTCTTGATTGTTGATCTTGATGCCCAGGGCAGCGTGGGGGTCAGCCTGGGGGTTGAGGCGGAGTATGGCCTCTATGACCTGCTCATTGATAATCGTACCTTAAGCGATTGTCTGATTGAAGCCCGGCCGAACCTTTTCTGTCTTCTGGCTGATCAATCACTGGCAGCTTGTGAAACTCTTTTGGTGGCTCAGCCCCGGCGGGAGGAAATACTTAAACGTCGGCTTTCGGGTCTGTCGGAGATATTTGCTGACCTGGATGTGGTATTTATAGACTGTTCCCCATCCCTTTCCATCCTCAGTCAGAATGCTCTGGTTTATGCAGATGAATTGCTCATTCCGATCAGTATGGACTATTTGTCCATGGTGGGTGCCAACCATGTTTTTGACAATTTGGGCATGATTGAAGAGTATTTTGAGAAGAAACTGAAAATAGCTGGAATTATCCCGACGTTTTTTGATAAACGGGTAAATATGAGTAAAGAGGTGCTGTCGGCATTACAGGATCGATATGGATCCCTGGTGTTGCCGCCGGTGCGAATTGATACCAAACTGAAGCAGGCATCAAGCGCCCGTAAGACGATTTTTGAGTTTAATGAAAAAAGTCGCGCGGGTTTGGATTACCTGCAGATCTGTGAGGAATTGTTTCCATGAGTGCTACCAAACGCCGGGGTTCATCGACGGGCGGCAAAAAGAAGAAAGCGTTGGCTGAGGTCCCGGAACGGGCGCCGGTGGCCAAGAAAAAAATGGCAGCTTTTTTTGCTTCTGATACCAGTCCAAAGGATGTTGCTGATAAAAGTCAGAATGATGCCGGAAAATCATTGTTGCCCGAAACGGAGAAACATTTGAAACGGGTGGCAGTTAAGGTTCAGGTTTCCAAACTGCCGCCTGAGCCGGTGGCTGAGAAACCTGTTTCTGTCGGTGAAGGAACGAAGGCAGAAATCCCCAAAGCGGTTGAGACTTCCCTTGAAACAGCGGGGAAACAAGATATAGATCAAGATGATAAAAACGAAAACAATTTGGTGAAAGGTGGTAAGGTTATGAGTGAAAAAGAACAGATGGTGCAACAAACTGAGTCTGGTGGTTCCAATCTGGTGGGATTTGTAGCTTTGTTTGCGGCGATCGCGGCGCTGGCCCTGGTATGGTTTTATGCCTCAACTTCAACCGGTTCCCCGTCGGTGCTGAATGAATTGCAGAAAAGCAAAGTTACTCTGGCTGAGAAGATTGATGCTCTGGATGCCAAGGTTGACGCCCTGGAAGCCAAGATGGTGGCCGACGAGAAGGGAAAACTGGTCCAATCAGTCCATTCTTCCGAGGAAGTCCTTGATAAGCTGGCTGCCACTTCTGATCCTAAAACTGCAGCAATGCTGAAGAAAATGAAGGCAGAGTTGGAGAAAATGCTTACTGAAATCGAATAGCTATATCAAGAGTATGATTTTTTATTAAAAAGGGTGATCATTTGATCACCCTTTTTTTTCGTAGTATACCTCTAAGGCGGGTTTGCCCGCAACCAAAATTAAGGTATGAGAATGTTCCGGCATGGCTCTCACTCATTCTCGCCGGCCGTCCATGGCCGGCTCCGAGGTGTCCGCCGCGAATCACATCGTGTGATTAGTTCGGCGGCCAATACCGCTATGAGCCAAGCCCGAACATCGGTGAATGTATTCCCGACAATTTCTTGTTTTTTATACCCCTCAAGGGGGTACTGAAAAGAGTGACAGGCTTTCAGGAGTAAGGTGCTAAGGTTAGGGGGCTGGTAAAATTGTATCAGGATGTTTTTCTTATGCGGATTGACGGAGTTGTTGGTAAGCATATGTAATGCGCTGATGGATGTCCATGACCCGGTCGGGAATGAAATGGTGGGTCCCCAAAGATTTCAGCGGGGCTAATTCCATCAGCGAACTGCTTAAAAAACCACCCTGGAATTGTGAAATATCAGCCGGTGTCAGCCGATCTTCCCTGCAGTCAATGCCGACCAGTCGGCAGCAGTCAATAATTGCCCCGCGGGTAATGCCAGGTAACAATCCTGCTGAAATCGGTGGGGTGACAATGAGATTATCGCTGACCAGAAACAGGTTGGAAAAAGTCCCTTCGCACAATTCCCCATTCTGATTGAGAAAAATTCCTTCGTCAGCACCTTGTTGGTTCGCCATTTTTCGCCCATAGATATTTTCCAGGTAATTCATGCTTTTAATCTGTAATAATGGGTTTGCCGCATCCCTTTTCCAGGGCAGAATGATGGCCTGCATCCCCTGCCGCCGGTTCTTGATTGCCTCCATATCAAGGGCTGTTGCCTGGACAACACAGGTGGGGTTGGCTGGTTTTTGTCCTCGACTGATCATGATTCTGGACATGCCCTGGGTGTTTTGCAGGTGATTGCGTGATCCCAGTTGGGCAATAATATCCTTAAGTCTATCAATCATGGCTGGCTTGGGAATGTTCAGCAGCTTTAGACCTTGTTCGAGGCGTTGTTGGTGGAGGTCAAGCATGAAGGGAGTTCCCTGGTACAAACGGATGGTTTCAAAAACGCCATCTCCATACATGAATCCAGGGTCAAAAGGGGAGACTGCAGCCTGGGTCGCGGCCAGATAACGATTATTCAGAAAGATGATCGGGTCGTTCATTTTTGCTCGTTTCCCCCAGAGTTTTCAGAAAGGATTCGGCCTTGGTGATGGTTTCCTCATATTCCAGATGAGGATCAGAATCGGCAACAATTCCACCACCCACCTGGAAATACAGGGTATTTTGATGATGAACAGCCGTTCGGATGGCGATGTTTAAATCAATGTCACCGGAAAAATCAAGGTAACCGATTGAGCCGGTATAAACACCGCGGCAGCTGGGTTCCAGTTCATCAATGATTTCCATCGAACGAAGTTTCGGGGCCCCGGTAATGGATCCTCCGGGAAAAGAATTGACAATACAATCCACGGTGCTGTGTTTCGGCTCAATTCGGGCGGCTACTGTTGAGACCAGGTGATGGACATTGGCATAGGATTCGACAATTTCCATTTCAGGAACATGCACGGTTCCGTACTGGGCGACCCGCCCCAGGTCATTTCGCTCCAGATCAACGATCATAATATGTTCTGCCTGATCTTTGCTGCTGTCTATCAGCTCCCGCCGCAGTTGTTCATCAATTTCCGGGTTTCCCCCCCGGGGTCTGGTACCCTTAATCGGTCGGGTTTCAATATAGTCATTCTTAATGAGCAGATAGCGCTCCGGGGAATTGCTCATGATGGTATGGTTATCGGTGACCAGGTAAGCGCCAAAAGGCGCCGGGCTTAACGTTCTGAATTTGCGATAAAAATCCAGGGGTTTGCCGGCAAATTCAACGGCAAATCGTTGGGAAAGGTTAACCTGGTAAATATCACCGGCAGAGATATATTCAAGGATCTGTCTAACCGCTTCAATGTAG
>DQWO01000102.1 GCA_011042595.1 Pseudomonadota bacterium | reverse complement strand
TTTTGGCCGCCGGACGAATCACCTGGATGGTGATTCGCGGCGGACGCCTCGGAAGCCGGCCATGGACGGCCGGCGAGAATGAGCGAGAGCCATGCCGGAACATCCCTGGAAATTTCTTTCAGCTTTTTTTAGAGCAACTCATAAAGTTGACTAAGAAACCTGCTGCAGACACCGCTGACAAATCCCCGGAAACCCATTATCTTCAGCTGTCAACTGAACGCTATAGCGCCAGCAACGCTGGCATTTTTCTCCCGCTGCGCGATGAACCATAACGTTCAGCTCAGGAAATTCGTCACTAATCCCTGGTTCTCCGGCAGCCAGCTCCCTGATTTCAACCTGCGAAACAATAAAAATATCGGCTAACTGATCAGCGTATTTCCCTAACAAAGCTAATGTTTTACCACTGGCAGCCAGATCAAGACGGGCATCTAAGGAGAGGCCGATAAGCTTTTCCTGCCTGGCGGTTTCCAGTTGTTTCAAAACCACCTTGCGAACTTCCAGCAGTTCATCCCAGACGGCTGCCAGTCGGAGATCATTATAGTCGTCAGACAGACAGGCAAATTCATGCAGGTACACACTGTCTTTTTCCCCAATGCCGGGCATATACTGCCAAACCTCATCAGCAGTAAAAGAAAGAATCGGGGCACACATCCTCACCAAGGCATCCAGAATCAAATACAGGGTGGTCTGGGTTGAACGACGAGCAGGGGAATCAGCCCGCAAAATATAGAGCCTATCTTTGACCACATCCAGATAAAAACCGCTTAAGACCACCGTACAAAAATTATGAATGGAATGGTAAATGGCGTGAAATTCATAAGATTCATAGGCCGCCAGCACCTTTTGCTGCAATTGATAAAGCTGATGCAGAGCCCAGCGATCCAACTCTTCCAGCTCGGTATAATTCACCGTGGTGGTAGCCGGATCAAAATCGTAAAGATTCGCCAGTAGAAACCTGAGGGTATTTCTAATGCGCCGATATGCTTCCACCAACCGTGAAAGAATTTCTGTGGAGATACGAATATCATCGCGATAATCCTGGGCCGCTACCCAGAGACGCAGAATTTCTGCCCCATATTTTTTGATAACCTTATCGGGAGAAATAACGTTCCCGGCCGATTTGGACATTTTTTTGCCAGCCCCATCAACCACAAAACCATGGGTCAGTACCGCTTTATAGGGACTGACTCCCCGGGTACCCACCGAAGCCAACAGGGAGCTGTGAAACCAGCCACGATGCTGATCACTGCCTTCCAGGTAGAGATCAGCCGGATAACGAAGATAGTCCCGGGTCTGGAGGACGGCGGCATAACTGACCCCGGAATCAAACCAGACATCCAGGATATCAGTCTCCTTGACAAATTCTCCATGACCACAGGACGGGCAGACGGTTCCATCCGGCAGAAAAAATGACGCCGGTTCAGAAAACCAGATGTCAGCTCCATGTTCGGTAAAAAAATCAGCCACCCTGTTCATCAGCTTTTCATCAATCAAAGGCTCCCCACATTCATGACAATAAAAGACCGCAATGGGAACCCCCCAGACCCGCTGGCGGGAGATACACCAGTCAGGACGGTTTTCAATCATCCCGTAAATGCGTTCACGGCCCCATTCAGGAATCCAGTCCACCCCATTAATGGCCTCAAGCGCCCTTTTCCGCAGGTCATTACTTTCCATGGAGATAAACCACTGTTCGGTGGAACGGAAAATAATCGCTTTTTTACAACGCCAGCAATGGGGATAGGAATGGGAAAGGGGCTTGCTGGCCACCAGAAAACCCAGCTCCGCCAGCTTATCAATAACATTCTGGTTGGCTGCAAAAACAAACTGGCCGGCAAAAAATTCCACCTCTTCGGTAAATTTTCCCTGGTCATCAACCGGGGCATAAACTTCCAGGCCATACTTCAGCCCAACTTCATAATCCTCCTGCCCATGCCCCGGAGCCGTATGGACACAGCCGGTACCAGCCTCCAGGGTAACATGCTCACCTAAGACGATCAAAGATAAACGATCATAGAGGGGATGACGGCAGTGAAGACGCTCCAGCAACCGAGGATCTATATGTCCCAAAACCTCAAGCGGCCCCAATTCCGCCTCGGCACAAAATTGCTCCTGCAACCCGGCAGCAACAATATAGACTTCCCCGTCGCCGCTAAGTAGAGCCACATATTCCAAATCAGGGTGCAGGGCAATGGCCAGATTAGCCGGAATAGTCCAGGGAGTGGTGGTCCAGATTACCAGACAAACCTGACGACCGGCGAGAAAGGCATAGGTGGAGGAAATATCTTCCACCAGCGGAAATTTCACATAAATAGAAGGTGAGGCAACATCTTCATATTCAACTTCAGCTTCGGCCAGGGCCGTATTACAGGTGGCACACCAGTAAATGGGTTTTTTCTGTTTAAACAGACCACCATTACCGGCAAATTTCGCCAATTCCCGGACAATCGTACCCTCATACGGGTAGTTCATGGTCAGATAAGGATTTTCCCATTCAGCAAAAATACCAAGCCGAATAAACTCATCACGTTGAATGTCAATAAATTTACCAGCATAGCGGCGGCAGGCCTGGCGGATCTCCGCCTGGCTCATGTTTTCTTTCTGCCGGCCAAGATTTTTATCCACCTGATGCTCGATGGGCAGACCGTGGCAATCCCAACCAGGCACATAATGGCAACGGAAACCGGCCAGAGAACGTGATTTGATGATAATATCTTTTAGTATCTTGTTCAGAGCATGGCCCATATGAAGGTGACCATTGGCATAAGGAGGACCGTCATGAAGGACAAATTCCGGCGCCGTTTCCCGTTCCTCAAGCATCCGCCGATACACATCTTTATCTTCCCAGGCCTGAATAAATTCAGGCTCTCTCTTAACCAGGTTTCCCCGCATGGGAAATTTTGTTTGAGGCAGATTCAGAGTTTCCTTGTAATTCATGGAATGATTCTCCTTCAAAAAAGCAAAGCAAAAAGAGCTACTCGCCCAATGACAAGTAGCTCTTTTTCTATCAGATAATGGCGGGAGCGACGAGACTCGAACTCGCGGCCTCCGGCGTGACAGGCCGGCGTTATAACCAGCTTAACTACGCCCCCGCAAATGAAGCAAACCTTATGCAACAGAATAGGCGGAACAGGGATCGAACCTGTGACCCCCGGCTTGTAAGGCCGGTGCTCTCCCAGCTGAGCTACCCGCCCACACAAACAGCTTTAGTTCAGATCATCCTTTAAAGCTTTACCAGCCTTGAACTTCGGAACCGTACAGGCGGGGATTTTAATTTCTTCCCCGGTACGAGGATTCCGGCCCATCCGTGCAGGACGTGCAGCCGCATAAAAGGTACCGAAACCTACCAGAGTGACTCTTTCACCCTTTTTAATTCCGCCTTTAACTTCTTCCATGAAAGCTTTCAATACTTTCTCCGCGGCAGCCTTGGAAACACCAGCTTTTCCGGCAATCCCCTCGACCAATTCAGCCTTTGTCATAATAGTAATCCCCCTTTTCTTATTAAGATAATTTAAAACTTCGACCTTATTACAACCACCTTAAAGCCATGTCAAGCAAAAACTCAGCTGCCATAGGCCTTGTCCGGCTCTTTCTGGCTCTTTTTCCCTTTTTCAAAAACCAGAAGCGGCGTACCATTACCGTCAATCACTTCTTCTTCTATAACGCAGCGGCTGGCGTCCATTTGCGGCAGATCAAACATGATGTCGGTCATCACCGACTCGATAATAGAACGTAACCCCCGGGCACCGGTTTTTTGCTCGGTTGCCTTGACCGCAATTCGTTGCAAGGCCCGCCCGGAAAATTCCAGTTCCACCTTGTCCATGGCAAACATCTTTTTATACTGTTTCACCAAGGAATTCTTGGGTTCGGTAAGGATGCGAACCAAAGCCTCCTCATCCAGCTCTCCCAAAGCCGCCAAGACCGGCAACCGGCCGATGAATTCTGGAATCAGGCCATATTTGAGCAAATCTGCTGGGGTTACCTGGCTGAAAATCTCTTCGGCAGTCAGTTCACTTTTGTCGTTAAGGATCGAATTAAATCCCAGAACATTGCCGCGCAAACGCCGTTGTACTATTTCATCCAGGCCATTGAAGGCTCCACCGCAGATAAAAAGAATATCACGGGTATCCAGCTTGATAAACTCCTGTTGCGGGTGTTTACGCCCGCCTTTTGGGGGAACATTGGCAATCGTTCCCTCAAGGATTTTCAACAGGGCCTGCTGCACCCCTTCACCCGAGACATCCCGAGTTATGGAAGGGCTGTCCCCCTTGCGGGCAATTTTGTCAATCTCATCAATATAGACAATACCCCTGGATGCCAGTTCGATATCATAATCTGCAGCCTGCAGCAATGAAACCAGGATGTTCTCCACATCCTCACCAACATAACCAGCCTCTGTCAGGTTGGTGGCATCAGCAATGGTAAAGGGAACCTGGATAATACGGGCCAATGTCTGGGCCAGCAGAGTTTTACCGCAGCCAGTTGGACCAATCAGGACAATATTACTTTTTTGCAGTTCTACTTCCTGGTCATCATCATATTCCTGGGAAGCAATCCGTTTGTAATGGTTATAGACGGCAACGGCAAGTTTTTTCTTGGCCATATCCTGACCAATAATATATTCATCCAGGCTATCCTTGAGCTCCCGCGGCGAAGGGATATCCTCCCGAAACTTGGTCAGAGACTCTTTCTCCAGCTCACCGGAAATAATATTATTACACAGTTCAATACACTCATTGCAGATAAACACTGACGGGCCCGCAATGAGCTTTTTCACACTATTCTGATCCTTGCCGCAGAAAGAACACCTGAGCAAGCCACTTTCTTTATCCCGTTTCATTTTTTCTCCACCTTCTCACGAACCAATCGATGCTCAATAATTTCGTCAATTACACCATAATCTTTAGCCTGTTGTGCTGACATAAAGAAATCTCGATCAGTATCAACCTGGATATTTTTCATGGTCTTTCTGGTATGGCGATGCAAAATCTGGTTCAATGATTTTTTCAGACGCAAAATCTCCCGAGCATGAATTTCAACATCTGAAGCCTGTCCGGAAACCCCACCCATAACCTGGTGAAGCATAATTGTCGCGTGGGGCAAAGCATATCTTTTCCCATCCGCCCCGGCAGCCAAAAGCAATGCCCCCATGCTGGCCGCCTGTCCGACGCAAATGGTAGTCACATCCGGTTTAACAAACTGCATGGTGTCATAGATTGCCAACCCGGCAGAAACGGCCCCACCTGGTGAATTTATATAAATGTTGATATCCTTATCAGGATCATCGGCTTCCAGGAATAGGAGCTGAGCAATAATAGCATTGGCCACCTGGTTATCTATGGCAGTTCCCAAAAAAACGATCCGGTCCCGCAACAGGCGTGAATAAATATCATAAGCCCTTTCACCTTTCGGGCTCTGCTCGACCACCATCGGTACATAACTCATAATATTCAATCCTTTAAAAAAAACAATTAATAACTCAACTTTCTGAGTTATGAAAAAAAAGCCGAAAAAAAAATATTTAAAGGCTGTTCCGGCATGGCTCTCGCTCATTCTCGCTGCACATCGTGTGCAGCTGTGAGGTGCCCGCCGCAAATCACCGTCGTGGTGATTCGTTCGGCGGTCAATACCGCTATGAGCCAAGCCCGAACAGCTTGACAATGTATCTTGAAAGTCCAACTCAGAAAGTTGAGTTAATAAGGTACAATAACTATTTTTCTGCATTAGCTAAGTAGTGTTCATCCGGAAACATTCATTTCCTGATGAACGCGATCAGCGATCAGCTTTCAGTAATCATTAGACTGATAGCTGACAGCTAAGGCCTAATCGCTCAATTCAGATTCTACATAGGTAGCTTTTTCCAGCAGATAATCAATAAGCTTATCCATCAGAGCCTGGTTATGGAGCATCTCCTGCAACTCCGCTTCACGGCCCTGAAAATATTCCCTTAATGCCTGCGGATTCTGTCCAGACTGGGCAATAAACTTTTGCAACTGATTATTGATTTCATCCTGGGTCGCCGTCATCTTTTCACGATCAGCTATTTGTTCAAGAATTAAAGTGTTCTTAACTGTTCGGGCTGCATCTTCGGCAATCTTTTCCTGGTTGGCAGCCACCATTTGGTCAACCATAACAGCATCAATCCCCTGGCTCTGATAACGGGATTTCATCCCCTCTATCATAGATTTTTTCTCACTTTCTACCAGGCATTCAGGAATTTCAAATTCCACCAGATCACGCAATTTTGCCAGTAAATCATCAACCAGTTTCCGGCGAACTAAATCATCTTTACGGGCTTTAATCCCTTCCTCAAGTTTATTTTTAAGCTCATCCAGAGAGGTTATTTGCCCCGTTGAGACATCCGCCGCAAAATCATCATTGATCTCAGGCAGCTTTTTCTCCTTAATTTCATTAACTGTTACCGTAAAAACAGCAGGTTTTCCCGCCAGTTCTTTATGGTGATAATCTTCAGGAAAAGTAACCTCAAGATCACGGGTTTCATTCAGTTTCAAACCAACCAATTGTTTTTCCAGGTCAGGAATAAAGCTGCCAGAACCAATTTCAACCGTATATTCCGAGGCTGAACCTCCGGTAAATTCCTCCCCATCAACTTTGCCGACAAAATCAATAATCAAGGTATCACCTTCTTTGGCCGGGCGATCCTCAACCGTGGCAAAATGGGCATATGCCTGGCGCAGGTTTTCCATGCTTTCTTCTCTATCCTGATCCGTTACTTCCACCGGCTCTCTTTCAAGCTCCAGCCCCAAATAGCCCTCCAATTCAAACTGAGGCTTAACTTCAATGATCGCTTCATAAGAAAGATAATCATTCTCATCACCAAAAGAAAGGTTTGCAATCTCAGGAAAAGCTAAAGGAATCAATTTTGTTTCATTTAAAGCTTCAAGGTAGACCTTTTGCACCAGATCTTCCATCACCTCAGCCCTGATCTGATCAAAATAAAGGTTTTTCACGATATTAAGCGGAACTTTTCCCGGCCGAAAACCCTTAACCTTGGCCTTTTTACGATATTTTTTCATCGACTTATCCAATTCACCCTGGATTCGCTCCTGATCAACAGAAATTTCAATCTTTTTTTTCACTGCACTAAGGTCAGAAACCGTAAATTCCATCGACTATGCCCTTTCATTACACAAAAATCAGCGGCCAACCTTTTCTACAAGACCAGCCATTTAGCAGAATAAATCAGGATAATAATTTGAAATACGGATAAAATCAAGAAAAATAAGCAGTTGCAACCGGCAAGGTTACTTGTCCCATTTGGGCATGGAAGATATAATGGTGCGAGAGGGGGGACTCGAACCCCCACGGTAAAACCGCTAGATCCTAAGTCTAGTGCGTCTGCCAATTCCGCCACTCTCGCTAAAACAGAAAAAGCCACAGGATAACCTCTGCGGCCCTATCATAAACTCACCAGCCTTACCCCCTTGCAACTTTACCCTGATAAATGGTGAGCCGTGAAGGAATCGAACCTTCAACCTACTGATTAAGAGTCAGTTGCTCTGCCAATTGAGCTAACGGCCCACACCGGCTAAAAGCTACAACCCCGCGGCCGGCGAGGAATGTAGTCGTATAATGAAAAACCAGACACTTGTCAAACCTTTTTTATCATAATAAAAAAGGCTGCGGCAACCTGCTTGTTTCCGGCAACCGGAAATGATATACACTATTAGACATAACGATGAGAAAAATTCCAGCTAAATTTATCGGATAATAACCATGAAAAAACCTGAGGATAAACCTGGAACTTCAGACCAGGAAGCAGTAAAGCTGAAACAATTATACCCAACCCAGGTCATCGATCACTGGCAAAACCCCCGCAACCTGGGAAAATTGGAAAGAACCGATGGTCATGCAGGCGGCCAGGGACCCTGTGGCGATTCCATGTGGATGTGGATACAGGTTACCGGCAATAAAGGAGATGAGATTATTAGCCGCGCAACATTTATCAGTGACATCTGTATCGGCGCAGTATCCTGCGGCAGCGCCTTAACGGAAATGATCACCGGCATGAAAGTACAGCGGGCCATGCAGATCAACGCCGAAACGCTTCGTGAAAAACTGGGCGGTCTACCGGAAAGGGAACACCATTGCGCCGACCTGGCCATCAAAACCCTGAAGGATACCATCCACAACTATCACCAGGGACGCGCTGCCGGCTGGAAACGTCTCTACCAATCCTGATAGCTTCAATACTTCCAGAAAGTTGGTGTCAAAAGTACCAGTACGGTATAGATCTCCAGACGACCGACCATCATGGCCAGACTTAATATCCATTTCACATAATCGGGATAAAAAGCATAATTACCAGTGGGACCGATACGACCAAAACCGGGACCAATGTTGCCAACCGTTGCCAGTGCTGTCGTCAGAGAAGTGACAATATCAATACCGGCGGTTGAAACCACAAAAGTAACCAACAGGATAGTAACAATATAAAGGAAAAAGAAACCGGAAATGGCATAAGCAATATTCTTACGCACCGGATTGCCGCTGATCCTCAGGGTAAACACACCTTTGGGATGCATCAGGTATTTCATCTCGTTAATC
>DQWO01000362.1 GCA_011042595.1 Pseudomonadota bacterium | reverse complement strand
GTGATTCGCGGCGGGCACCTCACAGCTGCACACGATGTGCAGCGAGAATGAGCGAGAGCCATGCCGGAACAGCCTTTAAATAATTTTTTTCGGCTGTTTTTTTCATAACTCAGAAAGTTGAGTAAGCTGTTTTATGAAAATAGCGGTAATTTACTGTGGATAAAATGATAAATGGCTGACGAAACAGCTTTTTTATATTGCCATTGGATCCAGCCTCCCCTGGTGCAGATGGGCTGGAAAAACGGATAAAATCATAAGTCAAAACAGAATCGGCTTACAATGGATATCTCTGTTTGTCAAGTGAAAATATCCGCAGACTTAGGGATTCATGGTTAACTGGTTTTTGTCCACAAAATAATATTTCCATGGCAGAATAAAACCCCTAATCAGCCATTGGCATCAGGTAGGCGGCTATGGGAGTTTCACACTCCAGGGCTGAATTGAGCTTGCCAGCCAGGCTTTCTCCCAGCACGTACCATAACAGGCCTCGTTTTTCTTTTTTTTCTACCACCTCGGGCTTGCCGGTTATTCCGGCCTTTCTGGCCAGGTCACGAATAGCCTGTTGCAGCGAACCGAGCTTGTCCACTAATCCGTATTCAAGGGCCTGGCGGCCGGAGAAAACCCGTCCATCCGCCAGGCTGAGCAGTTTATCCAGGGGAATGTCGCGGTTTTCGGTAACCGCAACCACAAATTGATTGTAGACATCATTGATCATTTCCTGAAGCAGAGTCTTTTCCTTCGCTGTCATGGACCGCAGGGGGGAGCCGATGTCTTTATGGGTTCCGCTCTTGATGACTTCGCTGCCAACGCCGATTTTATCAAGGACTTTTTTCCAGTTGGTGAACTGCATGATAACCCCGATGCTGCCGGTCAGGGTTCCGGGGTTGGCGTATATCTGCTGGCTGCCACAGGCCACATAATAACCGCCGGAGGCGGCGACAGTGCCAAGAGAGCTGTAGATCGGCTTCATTTTTGCGACTCGTTTAATTTCATCATAGATTTCCTGGGACGGTGCCACCGCGCCTCCCGGGGAGTTGATGCGGATGATAATTCCCTTGATTCCAGGATCCCCTGCCATTTCTTCCAGCTGTTTTACCGTTTCCCTGGCATCAACAATGACTCCTTTGATGTTGACCAGGCCTATCTGGTTATCTCCTCCGGAGCGGTGGTCACCGCTGATAAAATAGCCCACCAGGGCAATGCCGATTACGATAAGAAGAGTGATGACGAGGAGGATAATCAGTATTTTTTTCATGGATATTTTCCTGTTTAATAAAAGATAGTGAACCGGCTATAATCCTGTTACTGGATGATGAAAAGGGCATACATGCCCAGGGCATAAATAGCTAAAATAAACATGGCTCCGAGGTTGAAGCCCAACAAGCGTCTTTTTACCCCATATAAAGAGAAAAATATATATATTGATGAGAGGAGAATAACCAGCAGGGTTACCAGTATCTGGCTGACATGAGCGTTGGCGTATATTGAGCCGGGGAAATAAGAGAGATCGGCAATGGTCAGGATGGCAATATTGAAAATGTTGCTGCCGAATATGTTGCCGGCAGCCAGGGCGAAGGAACCTAAACGTACGGCACTGTAGGTAACAACCATTTCCGGAAGCGATGTGGCGATGGCCAGAAAGAAATTTCCGACGAAAGTGCTGCCCCAACCGGTTGATCTGGCTATCTGTCCCGCGGTGTAGGAGAGGACAAGCGAGGCAATAACAATGATGGCCGCCGCCGAAAAAATTTTCCCCTTGAGCTGATTTTTTGTTTGTTGCCGGGTTTCGAAATCAAGGTTGACGTTGGCGCAATCATTTGCCGGAGACTGGTTGCGCTGAAAATTATAGAGAATTTTCAATCCGCCCAGGTAAGTTGCGCCGATGGCCAGGGAGAAATAGTCGAGATGGGCTGCTTGCCAGCGTCCATGCATCAGAATGGCCAGGGATGCCAGTCCCACCATGATAAGGGAAAGAAAAGCCGTCAATAGGTTGTCATTATTCAGGCTGTAGCGGCATTTCTCAGGGGAAAGATTTACTATCCCCAACATGGCCAGGATTGCCAGGTTGCAGGAGTTGCTGCCAAAAATATTGCCCAGGGCAAGGTTTGGGGAATGAACCAGAGTTGAGGCCCCGATGGTACTGACCAGCTCGGGCAAAGAAGTAATGAATCCTAAGAGAATAACGCCGATGAAGCCATGGGCCAGGCCGGTCTGTTCAGCCAGCTCTTCACTGTGTTGGGTTAATTTGCGGCCGGCGTATAATACGCATACGGCAGCCAGGAGAAAGAATAACCAGCTCAAAGTGGCCATGAGGGGTAGTGGGTAGGATTAGATTATAGGGGATCAAGGCAACAATTGATTACTGCCTTGATCCCCGTTGGCTGCTATTCCGCGGGATCAGCTGATTTTGCGGATTCAGGGACTTCTTCTTTGGTTTCGCCAGTTGTCTCTGATTCTTGTTCCGGCACCTCGTCTGCTTTTGTTTCTATTTCCGCCTCTGCAGCTGCGACGTCTTTTTCATCTTTTTCATCGCTTGCTTCAGTATCTGCATCCGCCGTGGGAGATGCAGAAGTTGCCTGCTGCAGGATTTCGCCCAGGCAGACTTTGCCTTTCTGGAAACTGTCACTCATATATTCCCCGGTTTCCAGCTTTTCTTTTTCCTCAAGGTAGCCCTTGATACTCAAGGCAATTTTCCGGTCATCATAATTGATGTTGAGGACTTTGGCGGTGATCTGGTCACCTACCTTGAGTACATCTTCAGGCTTTTTATTTTTATCAGCGGTGACTTCGGAGATGTGAACCAATCCTTCAACTCCGTCTTCCAATTCAACAAATGCACCGAAATCAGTCAGGTTGGTAACCTTCCCATTTACATTGTCACCGGCAATAACCTTTTTACTGATGGTTTCCCAGGGATCTTCCTGCAACTGTTTTATTCCCAGGGAAAACCTTTGGTTTTCCTTGTCCAGGTTGAGAACAACTGCCTGGATGGTCTGGCCTTTAGTAAACTCTTCACCTGGATGCTTCAATCGTTTACTCCAGGAGATGTCAGAAATGTGTACCAAACCATCAATATCGCTTTCAATACCAACAAAGATGCCAAAGTCGGTGATATTTTTGATTTCACCCTCAATTTTGGTGCCAATGGGGTATTTGTCAATCAAGGTATCCCATGGATTGGGCTCAACCTGTTTCATCCCCAGAGAAATGCGTCGTTTTTCTATGTCAACACTCAAAACGATAGCCTCAATCTCATCGCCTACCGATACCACCTGCGAAGGATGTTTGATCTTTTTGGTCCAGGACATTTCTGAAACGTGAACCAGGCTTTCAATCCCTTCTTCAATTTCAACGAAGGCGCCGTAATCCTTAATGCTCAGAACCTTTCCTTTGACCTTGGTTCCTTCCGGATATTTTTCGCCCGCGGATGCCCATGGATCCTCTTTAAGCTGTTTCATTCCCAGAGATACCCGCTGTTTTTCCTCGTCGTACTTGATTATTTTTACCGTGACTTCACTGCCTACTGTGAGCCGCTCGGAAGGATGGTTGACCCTTCCCCATGAAATGTCAGTAATATGGAGCAATCCGTCAAGGCCGCCAAGGTCAATAAAAGCACCGTAATCGGTGATATTTTTAACGATGCCTTCCAGTACCGCGCCTTCCTGCAGCTTGGTCAGCAGTACCTCTTTCAAGGCTTCCCGCTCTTTTTCCAGCAAGGCCCGACGGGAAATAACTACGTTGTTGCGTTTCTGGTTGTGTTTGAGAACCCTGAAATCAAATGTTTCTCCAATCAGTTTATCCAGGTTGCGAATCGGCTTGAGGTCTATCTGGGATCCAGGCAGAAAAGCCGGAACGCCGATATCCACCGAAAGACCGCCTTTAACCTTGCCGGTAATGGTCCCGGGAATGGATAATTCCTCATCGTAAATCCGTTTTATATCCTCCCAGACCTTAAGCCGCTCAGCCTTGATCCGCGATAACTGGATATTGCCATTTTCATCTTCATAACGTTCAAGAAATACATCAACTTCATCACCTACCTTGAGGGTGCAATTTCCCTGGGCATCAGTAAATTGGTTGAGAGGTACCTGGCCTTCTGATTTATAGCCGATATCAATAACTGCACTGTCAGGATTCATTTGGATTACTTTTCCTTTGACAATGCCGCCGACTTTGACATCCTTGATACTTTCTTCGTACATTTCTTCAAAGTTGCCAAAATCCTCATCCTCAAATTCCTGGTCAGTATCTGCTGACTGGAATTCTTCGCTGGCTTCTTCAAACTTACTGCTTTCCTGTTCTTCGTTGGTTGTGGTGATGTTGTTTTCTTCCATTGACAATCTTACCCCCTGTGAGATGTCGACGAATGGTCTGTCTTACGCTTGCCCTGCCACAGCCCGCTGATGAATATGGACTAAACAGCCAGCAGGCTGACAGGCAGTGAAAATGTTGAACAGCCACTGTCGCTTTTTTAGGGTTGCCGCTATATCATAGGCGGGTGATAAATGCAAATTATATTTACTGTTCATCCGGAAACATTCATTTCCTGATGAACGCTTTCAGCGATCAGCCGGCAGCTTTCAGTAAAACATTAAACAGCTGCTTAAGCTGACTGCAGAAAGGTGGATCATCACGACAGGTTGTTAATCTCGTGGATAACCTTTTCGATCAGCCATTTAGGGGTTGAAGCACCGGCAGTAATGCCGACGGTGTGCATGTCCGCAAACCATTTTGCCTGCAGCTGTTCAGGGATTTCAATATGGTATGAGCAAGGTTGTATTGCTTTGCACAACTGGTAGAGACGGGTGGTGTTGGCACTGGAGAACCCGCCGATAATAATCATGCAATCAGTCTCTGTGGCGATGGCCAATGATTCCTGCTGCCGGTCACTGGTGGCATTGCAGATGGTATTGAAACAGCGGGTTTCACCCTTAAGCGGCAATAAACATTCAGCGACGCGGTTGAAGTTTTCATATGACTGGGTGGTTTGGGCCAGCAGGGCAATTTTGTGGGGTTTTTTCTGATGTTTGACCACCTCGACTGGCATTTCTTCCGGGCCGGAAATTGCCAGGGTATGGTCGGGATCGCCATAACTGATCAATCCCTCCACTTCAGGGTGATGCTTTTCCCCGACAATGATTATTTGATATTTTTCTTCCTTCATCCGGGCAACGATTTCCTGAGCCCGCCTGACAAAAGGGCAGGTGGCATCAATAACTGTTATTGCCGGATTGTTATTTAATTGGCTTAGCTCCTGCCTGGTGACACCATGTGAGCGGATAATAATGATTCCGTGGTCCACGTCTTTGGGAGAATCCAGGGGATGAATACCTTTTGCTTCCAGATTTTTAACTACCTGGGGATTGTGAATGATAGGCCCCAGGTTATAAATGGTCTGGTCAGGATAATCCTCCGCGGCTTTGACCGCCAGGTTGACCGCGCGTTTAACCCCGAAACAAAAACCGGCACTGGTGACCAACTTAATCTTCATCGGCAGCGGCCTCCTTTATCAACCTGGTGATGGCTGAGACCACGGCGGGAATATCCATGGTTGTGGTGTCCAGCCGGTGGGCATCCGCAGCCGGTGATAAGGGAGAATGAGCCCTGGAGCTATCGTTCAAATCCCTTTGATTGATTTCTTCAACTACTTTTTCCAGGCTACTGGCCTGTCCACTTTGCTGGTGTTCCAGGTACCGGCGTTTACCACGTTCCAGCGGTGAAGCGTCCAAATAGACTTTAACCTCAGCCTGAGGGAAAATCACGGTGCCCGCGTCCCGTCCTTCAAGAATAACCGGGCCGCCTTCCCCCATTTTTCTTTGCATGGCAACCAGGGCTTTGCGGACAGCCGGAACCGCGGAAACCGCCGAAGAAAGCATGTCCATTTCAGGGGTGCGAATCTTTTCTGTTACTTCTTCACCGTTGCAAAATACCCGGTTTACTCTATTTTCCCATTGAAAATGGATAT
Organism: Pseudomonadota bacterium; assembly: GCA_011042595.1. Taxonomy (GTDB): domain Bacteria; phylum Desulfobacterota; class Anaeroferrophillalia; order Anaeroferrophillales; family Anaeroferrophillaceae; genus DQWO01. The sequence goes on along the minus strand of DQWO01000362.1, from coordinate 2,702 downwards.
CGATATCCTGGCATAAACGGGCGAGCCGGATTTCATCATCCATGGCTATGTGGTGCTTTTTCGCCTGCAATGCCACACAACGGTACATGGCTCCCGTGTCGATATAGGTGAAATTTTCTTGGGCCGCCAGAATCTTGCTGATGGTGCTCTTGCCGGCTCCTGATGGGCCATCGATGGTGACGACCAGACGTTTTTGTTTGGCGTTTGTCTTGGGAGTCATGGATGTTCCTTATTGTCGGATTTCAGCCAGCAGTTGGTTGAAATTGGGAAATGAGGTGCTGATGCAATGATTGTTATCGAGCTGCACTTCTTTGCCTTCTGTGATTCCGGCTATGATTGCGGTCATGGCAATTCGGTGATCATGAAAAGTCTTGAATGACAGTTGCCGTTTTGCCGGAACCCGGATGCCTCCATGGATAATAATGCCGTCTTCAAGCGCTTCGGTTTTTGTTCCCAGGGCGTCGAGCAGCAGAGTGATGGCCTCAAGTCGGTCGCTTTCTTTAACCCGTAATTCACCGGCATTCCTGATGGTGGTCGTTCCTTCAGCATGGGCGGCCGCCAGGGCGAGAATGGGAATTTCGTCAATGAGCAGGGGAATCAGGGCGCCGGAAATTTCGGTTCCCTGAAGCTGACGGTTTCCGTGGACCGTCAAGTCGGCAACCGGTTCGCCGCTGGCCTCCCGCGGGTTTTCAATGACGATTTCGCCACCCATTTTCTGCAGCGCCTGGATGATGCCGCTACGGGTCGGATTGAGACCGACATTGGTGATGGTTAGCTGGGAACCACGATTGATCATGGCGGCCACCAGGAAAAAAGCGGCCGCGGAGATGTCGCCGGGAATGATGAAATCAGTACCATTGTACTCATGCTGGGCCGGAGACATCCCGATGGTTGCGATGCCATCTTCAGCTACCGAAATTTGAACCGGAATTCCGAGTGCCTTGAATATCCTCTCGGTATGATCCCGGGACAGGGATGGTTCCGTGATGGTTAGTGGACCGTCGGCGTACAGTCCGGCCAGCATCAGGGATGTTTTTACCTGGGCGCTGGCCACCGGGCTGGAATAGGTGATTCCGGCAAGTTTCTGTCCCTGGATGGCCAGGGGTGGCATGGTATGGTGTTCCCGTCCCCAGATGGTGGCGCCCATCCGGCTGAGCGGTTTGATGATCCTCCCCATGGGTCGCTGGTTGAGAGAGGTGTCGCCGCTGATGACTGAAAAGAACGGCTGGGCACTTAGCAGGCCGGTCAGCAACCTGGTGGTGGTGCCTGAATTTCCACTGTAAAGAATATTAGCTGCTTCCCGCAGGCCGTGCAGCCCCCGGCCCTGAATTTCAATTTCTCCCTCAGCCTCCAGTCCGGCAACCGATATTCCCAGGGCCTGGAAAATCTTTAAGGTATTCAGGGTGTCCTCAGCCCGCAAAAATCCCCGCAGGCAACTTTTCCCCCGTCCCAGGGCGGCCATGATAGCTGCCCGGTGGCTGATGGATTTGTCCCCGGGGACATGAATGGTTCCTTGTAATGGTTTTGTCGCTCTATTCATGATTCACAGCCTATATTCTTCCCTTAACATAGGAGCCAATGACTTTGTAGTACTGGCTCTTTGCTTCCAGTTCCTTAAGGGCCGCGGCCACCTCTGGATCTTCCCGGTATCCATCAAGATCAATGAAAAACATATATTGCCATGGTTCGCCCCGCTTGGGACGTGATTCAATTTTGGTCAGATTGACCCCATGATCAGAAAAAGGTTTCAAGAGAGAAAACAGGGTTCCGGCCTGGTCCTTGGCGGAAAACAGCACGGTAGTTTTATAGTGCTCGCCGGGGACCTGAGAAGTTTCCCGGGTGGAAATAATCAGAAAACGGGTGATGTTATGGCTGATATCCTGAATGGAAGTTTCGATAACCTGCAGATGGTAAACCGAGGCAGCATATTCATTGGCAATGGCGGCCGTCCCAGGTTCCTCGGCAGCCATCATCGCCGCCTGGGCGGTGCTGCTTACCGCTACCACCGGGATGGTGGGAAAATGTTCTTCCAGGTAAGCCCGGCATTGGGCCAGGGCCTGGGGATGGGAATAGATTTTATTGATAGTTTCCGGGTTGTTGCTCTGGCTGAGCAGATCATGGGTTATCTGGAGCAGGATTTCGCCGCTGATAGAGATCCGACTCTGGGTGAACATGTCCAGAGTATGGCTGACGATTCCTTCCGTGGTATTTTCCACCGGGACCACACCGTAAACATAACGGCCTTTTTCAACACTTTCAAAAACTTCTTTAATGGTGTTTACCGGCCGCAGCTCAGCCGAGTAGCCGAAAAATTTCTGGCTGGCCAGGTGGGTAAAAGTTCCCCGTGGTCCCAGATAGGCAACCTGGAGTGGTTTCTCCAGGGCCAGGGAGGCGGAAATGATTTCCCGGAAAATATGGCGGACCGCCTGGTTGGGTAACGGCCCCTGATTGTGTCGTTCCAGCTGCTGGTAAATTTCCTGCTCCCGGGAAGGAACATGAAAGTCACCTTGCTCAATCTTTTTTGTTTCCCCGATTTCTGTCGCTAACCGGGCCCGCTGATTCAGCAGCTTGAGCAGTTCTAAATCCAGGGAATCTATTTTAGCTCTCAGTGCGTCAATGGGACTATTTGGGGAATCATTAGCCATGGTGGATGATTTTTCCTAAATTGAGCGATTAGCGCCTTACTCATGAAAGGCTGTCAC
>DQWO01000269.1 GCA_011042595.1 Pseudomonadota bacterium | reverse complement strand
TGGACTTTTGGTAGTCCACATTCTCTAATTGAAGAAATACATGAAACTACGTTTTTTGAAAAAAAATCAAACATCGAGTCGTCATCATCTGAAACGAAAGAACAACAAACTTCCAATGGATTTCCAATTAAAACACCTATAGCTATTGCCATTGTTATTATATGGAATGTATTGCTATTAGGTGATTTTATAATCTTTTTTAAAGAAGGTACAACAGGTTCCCCACTTGGTTATGGAACAGTGCTGGCAACAGGTATGATTTTTACAATAGCATTTCTTTTACTATCTTCAAAATGGGCTAGAAAGCTTATATTAAAAGAAGGTTATCAAATTTATGGCTTAAAGAGATCCCTTTATTTCATTATGGTAATATCCGGCATTTTATGCCTTAGTAGTTTTTAGGAAAAAGCTATAGCCAACACACGATTAAACAGATAACTAATTAAAATTACATAACAATGCATTCCAAGGGACAAGCTACCAGCGCGGTTTTTCGATGTCCAGTCTTTAAATTTACTTTCTTGGTTTATCCAAATTGGTTGCTGTAAATCCGCTTGCCCCTGAATGCGGGCATTAGCCCTCATACTAAAGAATGGGAGTATTGTTGAAGAATCAAGCAACATTTATTGATTTTATTTTGAAAGAATGGCTGGTCATTGCATCTGGCGTTGGTTTGGTTCTGACGGCATTTTATACAAAACGGTTTCCTGTCTACTCAATCAATGAAATACAGGTGTTGCTCATCCTGTTTGTGTTGTTTGTTGCAGTGAATGGTTTACAGAAAACTGGATTCATATTACAAATCGCCCGAAGCATAGAAAAAGGAAAAGCGATACCATTAAAATTGGTGCTAACGACTTTTTTTCTGTCTATGTTGGTGACAAACGATATTGCTTTAATAGTCATTGTTCCGCTTACACTATCACTTAACATCAATCGAAAAGATATTCTGGTGATTTTGGAAGCGTTAGCCGCCAATTCAGGTTCTGCATTTACACCCATTGGTAACCCTCAAAATCTTTTCATTTATTGGTTCTATGATGTCTCTCCTGGTACATTCATAAAAACAATTGCTCCGTTTTCTTTAGTTTTTCTTGGGTTATTAATCGTTTCTTCTCTTTTTGTTAAGGTGCGAAACGATTTACAAAAAAGACAAGTACAGAAAATCAATAAAAAGTCCTATATATACGGGGTGTTGCTTATTATTGTTCTTCTAACAGTCTTTCATATTCTTCCTGTTTTGGCTGGGGTTGTTGTCATCCTTTTTGCGCTCATATTTGACCGAAAAGCCTTGCGTGTTGATTATGCATTACTTTTCAGTTTCCTGTTCTTTTTTGGTATTGCTGACAATCTAAGGACTATGTTGGCTTCTGAAATAAGCCATTCAGGGCATATTTTTCTATTATCAGCTTTAGCAAGCCAAGTCATGAGTAATGTTCCAGCAACGTTATTGTTTGCAAATTTTACATTGAATTGGCAAGCATTATTATGGGGTGCAAATGCAGGTGGGTTTGGAAGCTTATTTGGTTCGTTGGCAAATCTTATAGCCTATAAAATATACGTTACACATGAGGATACAAATAATAATAATAATACAGCTATCTTTACTGCAAGATTTCTTATAATGGGCTATGTGGCATTGTTTGTATCAATATGTTTATATTTTCTGTTGCATCGGGCAGATGCCGTGTTGTGACTTGTCAAAGGGCTAACAAGGCGCTTCACCAGACGGCAATTCCGCTGCGCTCCATTGCCGCCGGTGAGCTTGGTCGTTATGCCCATAAATAAACAAGGAGACTGAATTGAAGAAAATGGAAAAATTGCTGAAAACAATGACATTTGAATTTTTTGGAAGTGGAAATCATAAAATAACCCCGGTGATGTTTTTTGCAGAGGCAAATTCTTTGTTTCTGGATGTCAGATCAAAAGAAGAATTTGAAACCGTTGTTTTTAGTTTAGCGCATCATACATCGACTTTGCATATTCCCATAAATGAAGTGCCGGAACGGGTGTCAGAAATTCCTAAGGATAAACTTGTCGGGGTGTTTTGCTCATCAGGCGTGCGGTCAACAATGGTGTATCTATACCTAATGGCGCTCGGTTTTGACAAGGTGAGAATAATTGAAGGCGGTTATGCTGAACTTGTTGAAGAACTTAAACCCGGAAAACTCTTAAAACAGCTTCCTTAAAAAGGGAGCGCACAATGAACATAGTGCTCATTTGCATAATAATATTTGCAATAGCTGTCATTATGACTATGACAGGCTGGGGCGGAGGTAATTTCTACGTCTTGGTGCTGGTAGCAGCTGGTCAAGCCATGCATCAAGCGGCAACGTCAGCGCAGTTTATACTGATGTTAACCGCCTTCGCCGGGATGCTGGTTTTTCAGAAAAACAAGACCATTGATTGGAAACTCGCTCTTGTAATTGATCCACCAACGGATATCATGGCGTTTGTCGGGGGATTTTTTTCATGTTATGCCAGCAATGCTTCTTTAAAGTTAGTTTTGGCCGGGCTTCTTGTTTTAGCCGGTTTTCTGATGCTCATAAAAGTTAAGGAACGGCCAATCCATACTGGAAGAAAATTCGGCTATTGGCATCGGAATTTCCAAGGTCAAAGCTATGTCGTAAATCTATGGTATACGATTCCAATTACCGCTTTTGCCGGTTTAGCTGCCGGTGCGGTGGGGATTTCAGGTGGATCATTTAAAGTGCCGTTAATGGTTTTACTTTGCGGGGTCCCTATGCGGATTGCCGTGGGTACGTCTTCAGCAATGGTTGCCGTAACGGCTATGATGGGGTTTATCGGCCATGCTACTCAAGGACACTTTGACCCTAAAGGAGCAATACCTTTTGCGGTAATTGCTGTACTTGGCGGTCTTATCGGCGGTAAATTTGCCTTGAAGACCAAACCGAAAAAATTGAAGTTGATTTTTGCCTATACAACATTAGCGGCGGCTTTATTTATGATCTTCAATGCGTTTGTGACAAAATGACGAAAGGGCATAACCAAAAACATTCACTTGACCGGGAATAGCCGCCCGTTGTTCAGTGGGTATCTACGGCCCGGCAAGTGATGTTAGGCGTTAGCTACCGATTTGATGATAGTAAAGAGAAGGCAGAAGAATTTCTGACGCAGTTTGAGGTAAGGTGACGTTGCTATTGTAAACTAGAATATGACTGAGTTATAGTAGTGATACGTAAGTTCAAATGGGAGTAGAGGCACATGGTTCATAAATATGACTTTCTGGTTATCGGCAGTGGAATTGCTGGACTGTTTTATGCCCTGCAGGTGGCTCCTTATGGGTCAGTGGCAGTCATTACCAAGAAAAAAAAGAAGGACTCCAACACCAATCTGGCCCAGGGTGGTATCGCTGCCGTAACTGACCGCAATGATACCTATGCGTCACATATTGCCGATACCCTGAAGGCCGGGGCCGGGCTATGCCATTATGACGCGGTTGAAACCGTGGTCCATGAAGGTCCCCAGAGAATCAAGGATTTGATTGAACTGGGGGTCAAGTTCACCGAATCTGTATATGCTGCGTCCGAAAAATCCTATGATCTTACCCGGGAAGGTGGCCATTCCAAAAGGCGTATTCTTCATGCGGCTGACTGGACTGGCAGAGAAGTCGAAAAAGCGTTGATCAGTAGCTGCCAGGAGAATGACCAGATTACTTTTTTTGAAGATATGGCCGCCATTGATCTGCTGATTCCCAGTCGCTATTTAGGTGCGGCAATTCAGGATGATGTTTGTTGGGGGGCTTATGCTCTGGAGTGCGTCAATGGAAAAGTCCATACCTTTCTGGCCCGTCAGACGCTGGTGGCTACGGGAGGGGTCGGCAAGGTTTACCTTTTTACCACCAACCCCGATATTGCTACCGGAGATGGGGTGGCCATGGCCTGTCGCGGCGGGGCCAAGATTGCTAATATGGAGTTTATTCAATTTCATCCGACTTGCCTGTATCATCCGCTGGCTAAGAACTTTCTGATTTCTGAATCTGTTCGTGGTGAAGGTGGGATTTTGAAACGTCGTGACGGTCAGAGGTTTATGGACCGTTATGATCCAGCCATGGAACTTGCTCCCCGGGACATTGTCGCCCGGGCCATCGACAGTGAGATGAAAGCCACGGGGGATGATTTTGTCTTTCTTGATATCACCCATCTCGAAGCGGACTATATTAAAGAACGTTTCCCCCACATTTATTCCACCTGTCTGGGCTTCGGCATCGACATTACCCGTGAGCCTATACCGGTGGTGCCGGCGGCCCATTATCTTTGTGGCGGCATTGTGGTTGATCGGGATGGTCGCAGTTCACTGCCAAGAATGTATGCCTGTGGCGAGGTTGCCTGCACTGGCCTGCACGGTGCAAATCGTCTGGCCAGCAATTCGCTGCTGGAGGGAGTAGTTTATTCCTGCCGGGCGGCAAAAGCTGCAATCGCGGCGTTGAAAGCTGATCGGGAAAAAATTCCTGATTTTCCTGAGTGGGTTTATACCCATCTAAGTGATGAGCCGGATGAAAATGTTATTATTTCCCACAACTGGGATGAAATCCGTCGCTTGATGTGGAATTATGTCGGGATTGTCCGGTCACATAAACGGCTGCTGCGGGCCAAGCATCGTATTGACATGCTGCAGAATGAGATACGTCAATTTTACTGGGATCATGCACTGTCAAGTAATCTGTTGGAATTACGGAATATTGCCGTGGTTGCCGATCTGATTATTTCATCGGCCATGTACCGCAAGGAAAGCCGTGGCCTGCATTATAATATTGACTATCCTCACCGTGATGATCATTTCTGGCTGGTTGATTCGGTTCAGCAGGGTGGCCAATGTTTCAGTGTGCCGTTTACAGCGCTGCCAGCCTGATTAGTGCCTTACAGGTTATTTTCTTGTTTTTTAACAAGAAAATGTTCTGATAAGAGCACTTACTTGCGGGCAACGCCCGCGTTACTTCCTTTTTTGCAAGAGTATTTCCCCCCGGCAGACTGGTGTCAACCGTTCATGTTCGTGAAAATGAACCAGGGACAGGCATGATTCTCTGGCAAGTTTCTCCAAATTTTCGGGGGCCAGTGCCCCGGCCACATTCCAGGTCCAGTTGATGACATCGTCGGTAAATCCGGCCGGCAGTTCCTCCACCAATAGCAGATCATTGATCAGTAGATGGCCATCCGGGCGCAGAAGAGCTGAAATTTGTTTGAGAAATGTCGCTTTATCATAGATGACATTGAAGGAACCGTTCAGGCTGATGCAGTCAAAATGCGGAGTGGAAAAAGGGAGTGCGGTCAGATCGGCTGCTAGAAGCTGGATCCGATTGACTGGTAAAAATGAAATAAAGCGGCTGCCGAGGCGGAGCAGCTCCCGGCTGAAATCAACACCAATAATCAGCCGCTGTCGGTGGTGGTTTTGGTCCGCCGCCATGATGCCCATATCCAGACAACTGCCGCAACCCAGGTCCAGAATGGTTTTTGGTTGCAGCTCCCTGATAGTTGGCAGGGGGTTGCCGCAGGGAAAAGCGGATTCCATGATGTATGCCGGCAGGCGATCCAGGTCAGATTGTTGGTAGCCCAGGTTTATCAGCAGTTCACGGCCCCGGTTAAGTCGTATCCGGCTTAGCAACCCCCCGGGTTTTTGGGCTGCCGTATCATACATTTGGCGAATGGTATGTTTTAATTCGGTGCTGAAATCCATGCTAATATCTTGTGGTTGATCGATGGCTGTGCTATATCCCCATGGTAAAATAATCTGATGTGGTTAAAGCTTGCTGCCATCGGGATACGAACTTAAAATCAGGCTCTGCCGTCGTTATATGATGTTACCTGCTCCGAAACAAGCATTAATTTCCTGTACTCTTTCCGAGATTAATTTTCTCGATCGAAGTTTCCCCTTTTCCTCCGGATCCCTGCCCGAAAATCTTTATGTTTCGATTCGTCAGGTGGGCATCCTGACGCCGCCTTTGTTGATGGCAGGACCCCGGGGTTATATTATTGTCTGTGGTCGCCGGCGGCTTGAAGCTGCCAGGAAGGTTTTTGGAGAAAAATATGAAATAAACGCTTACCTTGTGGCTGCAGGTGAGCAGACAGCACAACTATTTGCTCTGGCATTTTGGGATAATCTTGCCCACCGCGCATTTAACCTGGTGGAAAAGGCGGATATTCTCGTATGTCTGGAAGCCTTGTTTGATCATGCAGTGATGAGAAGTGAATTTCTGCCGGCATTGGAAATCCCGCTAAAAACCAGATTTATTGAGCGCTACCGCGCGATTAACACTTTTCCCGAATCAGCCCGGTCTCTTCTGGCTCAGGGAAAGATGGATGGGGAAACCGTTGACCTGTTGAAATCCTGGCAATCTGACGAGATAGAGCAGCTCATTGATCTGCTTGGCGGGATGTCTCTCAATCGTAACAAGTTGAAGGAAATCGTCAAATTATTTGATGACCTGGCCGGAAGAGATGGTAAAACCCCGGCTGAAATTTTCACCCTGATCAGGGAAGAATATCCTGCTTGTCTCGAATCTGCCGTCGCTTTGCGCCGGCAACTGAATAGCTGGATGTTTCCGTTTCTGTCCGAGGCTGAAAATCGGTTTCAGGAGTTGTGCCGATCCCTGCAGCTGGCTGAAAATCTGCGCTTGATTCCTCCGCCATCATTTGAGGGCAATGCCTATACCCTGAAGATCAACTTCCGTAATTTCAACCAGTGGCAGGCTGCCCGTGATCAGGTCGCAGCTATTGAAGCAGAGAAAATCCATGAGCTTTTCTCCCGTTAAGCCACTCTTTCAACCGGAACAGGTACTGGTGGAACAAGATGCTTTTCTCTATTCCTATACCAACGAGATTTTAAAGCGTTTGCCTGGCATACCGGTTATTACCATTGAACGACCGAATCAGAGTACTTTTCTTCAGCTTCACTATAACCCGGCGAAAACCCTGCTGCTTATGGTGCATCGGGGTAAATTTTTCAAACCCTGTCCGGGAACAGCTGAAAGTTATCGCTGCTGTCTTTATAAAATACTGCACCTGGCATTAGGCTGTTCCATCGGTTGTCGTTACTGTGTCCTCCAGGGTTATTTGAACAATCCTTTTATTACCCAGTTTGTTAATCTGGAGGATGCTTTTCAGGAACTTGACGAGGTTATTGACGGCGCACCGGAAGATTTCTTTCGCATCGGTACCGGTGAGTTTACCGACAGCCTGTTTATGGATGGATTGACGGGATTATCACCAAAACTGGTGGCCTATTTCGCCGGCAAAAAGAATGCCGTGCTTGAATTGAAGACCAAAAGTATCGCCATTGATAATCTGCTGCAATATGACGGTCCCATCGGGGAGACAATTGTTTCCTGGAGCCTGAATGCCCGGACGGTGGTTGACCGGGAAGAGGGACGGGCCCCATCCCTGGAAGAACGGCTGAAGGCTGCCGCTCGTTGTCGTGCCCGGGGATACCGTATCGGCCTGCATTTTGACCCCTTGATTTTCTTCCCGGGTTGGGAGGATGAATATGCTGCTACCGTCAGGATGATTTTTGATTTTCTCAAGCCTGATGATATTATCTGGATTTCCATCGGCGCCTTTCGTTTTATGCCGCCGATGAAGGAGATGATTAAAGAAAGTCATCCCGGCAGCCGGATTATCTATCAGGAGTTTATCCGGGGTCTGGATGGGAAAATGCGCTATTTTTCTGCGATCCGCCAAAAAATGTATCAGCACCTGCTGGCGGAAATCAGGCGTTATGCGCCGGAATTATTCGTTTATTTTTGCATGGAGCATGATAGCATGTGGGATGATGTTTTTGGCTATGCCCCGAAAGATAATCAACAATTGTCGCACTGGCTGGATCAATGCTGCTACCGTTATCTGGAGTTAACAGCTGATAGCATAAGGTAAGAGGAATGAAAAGATGATAGGTATCATAACCGCTTTTCGCCATGAGCTGGCCCCATTACTGGAAGGGGATGTATGGCAAACTGAAAAAGTTGGAGGACGGCTGTTTTATCACCGTAAGCTTTCTTCGGGGTCTGAAATAGTTGCTACATCTTCCGGTTTGGGAAAAGTGATGGCTTCAGCTACAACCCAATTAATGATCAGCAGCTTTACCCCCCGTTTGCTGATTAATTTTGGTTCCTGTGGCGGGGTTTCCCCCCGGTTAAAAGTTGGTGATGCAGTCTTGGCATCTTCAGTGATTGAGTACGACTTTAACAGTCTGCATAAAGAATCACCAGATCTTAACTGTGATTTATCCTGGATCGGGTTGTTGGCAGAGAAATTTCCCCAGTTGAAGGTCGGCCCTCTGGCGTCGGCGGATCAGAATGCTGATACGCCAGAAAAAAGGGCTTGGATTCATGATCAATTCAAAGCACTGGTTGCCGATTGGGAAGGGGCGGCAGTGGTCAGGGTTGCCCATCGCAACCGGCTGCCTGCCTTGGTGCTTCGTGGGGTGACCGATGTTGGTGATGATGAATTGAGTAGTGAATATGCCGCCCATGCCGCCCAGGTTCTTGCTGAGATGTCAGCCCTGTTGAAAAATATCATTGGAACTATTGATGGGCAGTTAAGGAAAAACAGTAAATGATTACAGTCTCAACTTTCTGAGTTATGAAAAAACAGCCGAAAAAAATTATTTAAAGGCTGTTCCGGCATGGCTCTCGCTCATTCTCGCTGCACATCGTGTGCAGCTGTGAGGTGCCCGCCGCGAATCAC
>DQWO01000270.1 GCA_011042595.1 Pseudomonadota bacterium | reverse complement strand
TCAATCGCACCCTCAGGAACCTCCGGCTGATCCATTCCTACCTTCATCTTATTAAACTGTCGGCTGCCGGTACCCGCTGGAATTAAACGACCCATAATAACATTTTCTTTCAATCCAATCAGGAAATCAGCCTTCCCTTCAACACTGGCCTGAGTCAGTACCTTGGTAGTTTCCTGGAATGATGCAGCTGAAATAAAACTCTCTGTACTTAAAGAAGCCTTGGTAATCCCCAAAAATAGCGGTTCACCAACTGCTGCCTGTTTTCCGGCGGCAATCACCTCTTCATTTTCCTCTTCAAATATAATCCTTTCAACATTCTCATCCATCAGAAAACGGGTATCTCCCGGATCAACAATTTTTACCCGCCGCAACATCTGTCGGACAATTACCTCAATGTGTTTGTCGTTAATCCGTACTCCCTGCAGCCGGTAAACCTCCTGGACTTCATTAACAAGATATTTGGCCAATTCTTTCACCCCGAGAGCTTTAAGAATATCATGGGGGTTCGTCGGACCATCAACCAGCGCTTCACCCGCCATCACCTTATCTCCTTCATGAACTATAACATATTTTCCCTTGGGGATAAGATACTCTGCCGGCTCGCCAACTTCCGGAGTCACCACTACTTTTCGTTTCCCCTTGGTAACCTTTCCAAAAGAAACAAGCCCTTCAACTTCGGAGATTATGGCAAATTCTTTCGGCTTTCGGGCTTCGAACAATTCTACCACCCGGGGAAGGCCGCCGGTAATATCTTTGGTTTTTGTTGTTGCCCGGGGAATATTAGCAATAATATCACCGGCAAGAACTTCCTCTCCCTCATTCTTAAGGATGTGAACCCCATCTGACAGCAGGTAGCGGGCAACACCTTTCCCACCCTTCATTTTGATAGTTCGATTATTCTCATCCTTAATGGAAATCCGGGGACGCAGATTAGCATCTTTAGGTTCAACCACCACCCGGCGAGACAACCCCGTCAAGTTGTCAATTAGCTCCTTGACTGTTACCCCCTCAGTAATATCCCCAAATTTTACTTTACCGGCAACCGCGGTAATTATGGGAAGAGTAAAAGGATCCCATTCGGCCAGCATTTGCCCCACTTTTACCTGATCACCATCATTAATATACAACCGGGCACCCAGGGAAATCTTAGTCCGCTCTTTCTTCCGACCATCTTGATCAACAATTGCCAATTCGCCATTACGGTTCAAAACCACCAGCAAACCATCCCGGTTTCTAACTGTCTCAACATTAATGAAGCTCATCTTGCCGTCGGTTTTAGCTTCAAGCATTGACTTTTCCGCCCGCCCACTGGCGGTTCCACCAATGTGGAAAGTCCGCATGGTCAACTGAGTTCCAGGTTCACCAATGGATTGGGCGGCAATAACCCCGACGGCTTCACCCTGAATTACGGTGCGACCACGTGCCAGATCCCGTCCATAACAAAGAGCACAAATACCCCTTTTTGCCTGGCAGGTAAGTACTGAACGAATTTTCACCCGGTCAATACCCGCATCTTCAATTTTCTGGGCAAGTTCTTCGGTAATTTCCTGATTAGCCTCCACAATCACTTCATCAGTATAAGGGGAAACGATATCATCAAGAGCTACGCGCCCCAAAACCCGGTCAACCATTCGCTCGATTACTTCACCACCCTCGGTAAGCGAGCTCACATAAATGCCATCCAGGGTTCCACAGTCTTCCTCGGCAATAATCGCATCCTGAGCTACATCCACCAGTCTTCTGGTGAGATAGCCTGAGTTCGCTGTCTTCAGGGCAGTATCCGCCAGCCCTTTACGAGCTCCATGGGTTGAAATAAAATACTGAAGAACGTTTAAGCCCTCACGAAAGTTAGCAACAATAGGATTTTCAATGATGTCGCCGGAAGGTTTGGCCATCAGGCCACGCATGCCGGCCAACTGCCGAATCTGCTGTTGGTTACCCCTGGCGCCGGAGTCAGCCATCATATAAATGGAATTAAATGATTTGATTTCCCGTTCCTGACCATCTTCATCCAGAACCATCTCTTTACTCAGCTTATTCATCATTTCAGCTGCAAGCTGATCCGTCGTTGTTGACCAAAGGTCAACAACTTTATTATATCTTTCACCAGAAGTAATCAGACCATTAGTATACTGGTTATCAATCTCCCGGACCCGGGCATAGGCGGCCGCAATCATTTCATCCTTCTTAGCCGGAATTTTCAGGTCATCAACACAAATGGAAATCGCCGCCTGGGTGGCCGTACGATAACCAAGATCTTTCGCCTGATCGGCAAATAGAACCGTTTTTTTATCCGCCACAACCAGGTAGATATGCTCAAAAAGATTGGATAAGGTTTTTTTATCAAGGGTCTTGTTATAGCGGCTGAAGGCAATCTCATCAGGAACAATTTCCTTGAAAATGATTCGACCTACCGTCGTATCCACCAATTCACCGTCAATCATCACTTTAATCGGTGCCTGCATATGGACCGCACCGGCATCATATGCAATCCTGACCTCATCTTCCGTGGCGAAAATTTTACCGGAGCCTTCAGAAAAAGGCCGTTCACGGGTCAACCAGTACAAACCAAGAACGATATCCTGAGTCGGGACAATAATTGGCTTACCATTGGCCGGTGAAAGGATATTATTTGTGGACATCATCAGAACCCGGGCTTCCACCTGAGCATCAACAGAAAGGGGAACATGAACAGCCATCTGGTCCCCATCAAAATCAGCATTAAAAGCGGTACACACCAGCGGATGCAGCCGAATGGCCTTTCCTTCCGTCAACACCGGTTCAAAAGCCTGGATTCCCAAGCGATGCAGAGTTGGAGCCCGGTTCAACATTACCGGATGTTCGGTAATCACCTCTTCAAGAAGATCCCAAGCCTCAGCTTTCTCCTGCTCCACCATTTTCTTAGCACTCTTGATGGTGGAAACATACCCCCGCTCCAACAGCTTACTGTATATAAACGGCTTAAATAATTCCAAAGCCATCTTTTTTGGCAGACCACACTGATGCAGGCGTAACTCGGGACCAACAACAATAACGGAACGGCCAGAGTAATCAACCCGCTTACCCAACAGGTTCTGCCGAAATCGACCCTGTTTACCTTTCAACATATCACTCAGGGATTTTAACGGCCGCTTATTAGCCCCGGTAATTGCCCGTCCCCGACGCCCGTTATCAAAAAGAGCGTCCACCGCCTCCTGCAACATCCGCTTTTCGTTACAGATAATAATCCATGGTGCTTTCAGGTCAATGAGGCGTTTCAAGCGATTATTACGATTAATAACCCGGCGGTATAAATCGTTCAGATCTGAAGTGGCAAAACGACCACCATCCAAGGGAACCAGGGGACGTAAATCCGGTGGTAGAATGGGAATAACATCGAGGATCATCCATTCCGGCCGGTTATCCGACTTACGAAAATCCTCCAGCACTTTAAGTCGCTTGGCAATCTTCTTTTTCTTGGCTTCCGAACCGGTTTCAGCCATTTCCTGCCGCAGTAAAACACATACTTCCTCTACATTAACATTGGCCAGCATGGTTTTGACGGCTTCAGCACCAATACCACAGACAAATTCATCATTAAATTCCTCCTGCAGCTGGCGGAATTTATCCTCAGTAATCAGCTCACCATAGTTTAGCGGAGTTTTCCCCGGATCCAGCACCACATAATTTTCAAAATAGAGGACTTTCTCCACATCCCGCTGGGTCATATCAAGAACCTGGCCAATACGGCTTGGCAGACTCTTCAGAAACCAGATATGAGCCACCGGTGACGCCAATTCAATATGACCCATTCTGGACCGGCGGACCTTAGACTGGATAACTTCCACCCCACATTTTTCACAAACAATACCACGGTGTTTCATCCGTTTATATTTACCGCAGTTACATTCAAAATCTTTTACCGGACCAAAAATCTTGGCACAGAACAATCCATCACGTTCCGGCTTAAAAGTACGGTAGTTAACGGTTTCCGGCTTTTTAACCTCACCATAAGACCACTCACGGATTTTCTCTGGTGAAGCCAGGCTGATGCGGATAGCTGAAAAATTCAGTGAATCTTTTGGCTTTTCAAAAAAACTCAGAATATCTCTCATTAGTCCTCCAGGCATGCAATAACGGTATAAGGTGTACGGTATAAGGTATACGGGAAGACAAGGTTTTTTGAGCTAATAGCTAACCGCTAAAGGCTAATTGCTCAACTCAGGCTACTGTTAGTCTCTTTTTTCTTCCAGATCAACATCCAGACATAGGCTCTCCAGCTCTTTAACCAGGACATTAAATGATTCTGGAATACCGGATTCCAACACGTTTCGGCCCTTAACTATCGCCTCATACATTCTTGTACGGCCGGCAACATCATCTGATTTCACCGTCAGAAACTCCTGCAAGGTGTAGGCAGCCCCATATGCTTCCAGAGCCCAAACTTCCATTTCTCCCAAACGCTGTCCACCAAACTGGGCTTTACCACCCAGAGGCTGCTGGGTAACCAGTGAATAGGGACCAATGGAGCGGGCATGCATTTTATCATCAACCAAATGATGCAGCTTAAGCATATACATATAGCCCACCGTGACATCCCGATCAAAACGCTCCCCGGTCCGACCATCGTATAAAGTAATCTGGCCACGTTCAGGCAGACCTGCCTCCCGCAGACAGTTTTTAATCTGCTCCTCGCTGGCCCCATCAAAAACTGAGGTTGCCATCGGGACAAAATTTGCCAATTTGGCAGCTAACCGGCATACATCATCATCTTCCATCTTAGCTACAATTGAACTGACATCATGATCATAACGGTATATTTTCTCTAATTTCTGCCGCAATTTATCAGCAGCATAGTTTTCCTGCAAAAAGGTATTTATCTGCATTCCCAAACCCCTGGCAGCCCATCCTAGATGGGTTTCCAGAATCTGGCCGACATTCATCCGGGAAGGAACACCAAGAGGATTCAAAACAATATCGACGCTGGTACCATCAGCCATATAGGGCATATCTTCTGTGGGTACAATGCGAGAAAGTACGCCTTTATTCCCATGCCGCCCTGACATTTTATCGCCAACCGACAGTTTGCGCTTTATGGCCACATAAACCTTGACCATCTTATTGACCCCTGGCGGCAGTTCATCACCTCGTTTAATATTCTCTATTTTGTCTTCCAGCGACAGGTTTAGCTGATCAAGCCGTTCTTCAAAAAAATCAATCAATCGATTAATTTTATCTTCAATGTCCGTTCCAGCCTTAATGGCCAGATTCCGGCAGAGATCATAGCTAACCATTGCCACCATATCGGCAGTCAATTTTTTCTTGCGGGGCAGCACAACCTCCCCTTTATGCCCCAGCAAGTCGGCCATCAATGTCCGACCAACCAGTAATTCCCGGACTTTTTTATTAACACTGTTACGAACAATCTGGATCTCTTCCTGAATCTCCTTGCGGACCAGTACCGTTTCCTTTTCTCGGTCTTCAGCCCCATGATCTTTAACCCCATAGCCTTTGCGGGAAAAAGTCTTTGTATCAATAACTACACCTTTCACTCCCGGAGGCACCCGCAATGAAGTATCTCGAACTTCACCCGCTTTTTCACCAAATATAGCCCTTAAAAGCTTCTCCTCGGGAGACAACTGGGTTTCTCCCTTGGGAGTAATTTTCCCCACCAGGATATCACCTGGATCCACATGAGCCCCTACATGAATAATACCTTCAGCATCCAGGCTTCCCAATGCTTCATCCCCGACATTGGGAATGTCTTTGGTTATTTCCTCAGGTCCCAATTTGGTATCCCGAGAAACAACCTCAAAAACATCAATGTGAATGGAGGTGAATTTATCTTCACGAATCATCCGCTCATTGATAAGGATAGAATCCTCATAATTATATCCACCCCAGGGCATGAAGGCCACCATGACATTCTGTCCTAAAGCCAATTCACCCTGTTCCATCGCCGGGCCATCAGCAAGGATATCACCAGCCTGAACAAGGTCTCCATTCCTGACCAAGGGGGTATGATTAAAACAGGTATTCTGGTTTGAACGCCAGAATTTAATCAAGGGATAGATGTCAACTCCAACATCCTGCAGTTCATGCTCATTTTCACAACGGATAACTATTTTACTGCCATCTACGTATTCAACAATACCATCACGTTTGGCAACCACCGAGATACCTGAATCCCGGGCCACCTGTTTTTCCATTCCGGTTCCCACCATCGGGGCTTCGGCCAGCAACAGTGGCACTGCCTGGCGCTGCATATTAGAACCCATGAGCGCCCGGTTGGCATCATCGTGTTCTAAAAAAGGAATCAGGGCGGCCGCTACACTTACCAGTTGTTTTGGCGACACATCCATGTAATCAATATTTTCGGGGCTGGTCATCAGGAAATCACCGGTATTCCGGGCGGAAACCAGCTCATTGACAAATTCACCATTTTCTTTAAGTGGAGCATTTGCCTGGGCAATAGTCTTCCCGTCTTCATCCATGGCATACAGGTAACGAATTTCGCTGGTTACCTTCCCATCTTTCACCACCCGGTAAGGGGTTTCGACGAAACCAAACTCATTCACCCGAGCATAGGTACTGAGAGAAGAAATCAAGCCGATATTGGGCCCTTCAGGGGTTTCAATGGGACAGATACGACCATAGTGAGTAGGATGAACATCCCGCACTTCAAACCCGGCTCGTTCACGGGTCAGGCCTCCCGGACCCAAGGCACTTAACCGACGCTTATGGGTAATTTCAGACAATGGATTTGTCTGATCCATAAACTGTGACAACTGGCTGCTACCAAAAAACTCCTTAATAGCTGCGGCCACCGGTTTTGAATTAATCAGGTCATGTGGCATGGCCGTTTCAATTTCCTGGAGACTCATCCGCTCCCGGATTGATTTTTCCATCCGGACCAAACCAATGCGATACTGATTTTCCACCAGTTCACCCACTGTCCGTACCCGGCGGTTACCAAGATGATCAATGTCATCCACCATACCTTTGCCATTGCGCAGCGAAATAAGATAACGAACAATGGCAATAATATCTTCCTTGGTCAGGGTTTTACAGTCCAGCGGCTGATCAGTTTCCAGCTTGTGATTAATTTTCAACCGCCCAACCCGGGAAAGATCATAACGTTCCGGATTGAAAAACAGGTTATGGAAAAGTGAGGCTGCCGTTTCAACGGTCGGGGGTTCCCCCGGGCGCAGTCGACGATATATCTCCAGCATCGCCTTCTCGATTTCCATCTCCTTTTCACTTTTGCCCTCTTTAGCTGCCTGTTCTCGCTCTTCAGTGGAAAGCAGCATTTTATCCATCAACAAGGTATCCCGAAGAAAAGAACCTACATTGATATTATCAATAAAGAGCACCTTGAACTCGGTTATCGAAGAAGCACATAACCCTGCCAACAGCTCCTCGGTAATCTCCTGGTTACATTCAACCAGTATTTCGCCAGTATCCTGATCAACAATATCATGGGAAGCAAAAGTCCCCATTACTTCTTCTTTAGGGATGGTAATCCGGTTCAATTCCGCCGCCTTCATCCGTTTAAAGGCGGTTTTATTTACCTTGCGTCCTTTTTTCAGCAAGACTTCACCCGTCTCAGGATGAACGATATCAACAGAACATTTATAACTTCCGATCAAATCATAGTTATCATAATCAATAAGGCGAAAGAAATCATTGCCTTCGTGAATTATGGTTAAGCTATCATAAAAAAAGTTCAGTAATTCTTCGGTGGAATACCCCAATGCCCGCAACAGAATGGTGGCTGGCAATTTACGCCGCCGGTCAATACGTACGTGGATGATATCTTTGCTGTCAAATTCAAAATCTATCCATGATCCACGATAAGGTATTACCCGGGCACTGTAAAGCGGCATGGAACTGGAGGTGGTTTTAGGCTCTTCCTGGGCAAAAAACACCCCGGGAGAACGGTGGAGTTGGCTGACAATTATCCGCTCTGTCCCGTTGACAATAAATGTCCCTCTCTCGGTCATCAACGGAATTTCGCCAAAATAAACCTCTTGTTCCTTAATGTCCCGAATTGAACGTGTTTCACCTTCCTCATCAAGATCCCAGATTATCAGCCTAACCGTAACCCTGATCGGCATCGCATACGTCAATCCTTTGAGCATGCACTCCTGTTCACTGTACCGCGGCTTACCCAAACTATAACTGACAAATTCAATTGATGACGTACCGTAAAAGTCTTTTATGGGAAATACACTCTTAAAAACACCCTGCAAACCACTGTCCTGACGCTGGTCCGCAGAAACATCTGCCTGAAGAAACCGCTGATATGCTACCAGCTGAATATCAAGCAGAAAGGGAAGATCCACCACCTCTTCAATTGAAGCAAAATTGTTTCGGTAACGGGGTATATTAGTCCTTGGAGATACCATAGAACACCAACCTCTTCTTGGTAGGTTATTGGCAGGTTAACAAACAACTGCCTTATTGTAGGACAAGATACAAAACAGAACAAAGCAGCAGCCACTTTGTCATATGTTCTTGCCTGCCAACTGAAGTCTGCTAAGGATATTACCTGTCAGGCGCTTAACAATTATCACATGGGCACAACATGATATTTTAGGTTTTTCGTGCCCCAAACATGAAGTATTCACTATGCCATTGGCTTTACGACTTCTTACAATAGCATCACCTAAATCAAGCAGTTAGCCATTAGCGGTTAGCTATTAGCTTAATTAATTCAAGATGTT
>DQWO01000103.1 GCA_011042595.1 Pseudomonadota bacterium | reverse complement strand
CTCTATGAGCTATTAGCCTTTAGCTGTTAGCTGTTGGAGAGGCGATTAGTATTTTTGCCGGCAAGCGGGGGAAAATCATTAAAGTTTTTATTTATTTGACGATTAAGTTGATAGTGGGAGTAAGATATCTGGAAAAGGATTTATTGACAATGCAGGCAAAAATCCCTTTGGAAAAAATATTTTAATGCAAAGGAGCACAAAAAATGTTGAAAAGAACTAAAAAAAATACAGCTGGGTTTACCCTGATTGAACTGATCATGGTCATCGTTATTTTAGGAATCCTGGCGGCGGTGGCGGTGCCTAAGTATTTTAACCTCCAGGATGATGCCAAGGTGGCGGCGGAAATGGGGGTAGCCGGCGGTGTTCGCAGCGGCATTGGCATTATTCACGGCTCCCTGATTACCAAGTATGCGTCCAATGCTGATACTCAAGCTGTTTTGCGAGAGGTTACGGGAAGTACGACTATTACCGCTGGCTTTGATGGTGACCGGGACGGCTGGTTACAGCGGCTGCAACAAGGAGGTGGTGTAAATTCTACCAACCTTTTTGAGTTTGTTATGAGTGATCCGCTGCGTGGTGGTAGTGATGGCGGCAGTGACGGTTGGATCAAGACGGCGAGTAATGATGGCAATGGTAGTGGTGCTGGCGAAAGCTATACCGGGCCGGCATCCGATGCTAATACCGGGGTTGCTGATGAAAATCCGGAAACCGGCAAGCCGGATAGAAATGATCAGTGGGATTATACGGAAAACGATGGTACTGCTGATGACTCCGGAGACGGGAGATTTGCCCTGAATGAATAAGATTAAAATTGTTGTAAGGTCAGCGATTAATCCTTGCTCGGTTACTGAAAAAACAAGGGGGGGACAGTACTTTAGTGCTGCCCCTTCAGAAGTTAGCCAACCAAGTTATGGTGGAAAGTATGCGTAATCAAAACAGTGGTTTTACCCTGATTGAATTGATTCTGGTGATTGTTATTATCGGCCTGCTGGCGGCGGTGGCGGTGCCTAAATTCATGGATCTGCAGAATGAGGCCAAGATTGCCGCGGTCAAAGGCCAGCTTGGTTCCATTCGCGAGGGTATTCATATCGCCCACGGCAAGATTCTCGCTTCCGGGATCAATACCGGCGCTGTCGGGGACAATCCCGACTGGCCGACGGTGGACGAGTTGAGCCGGAATCGGCTGGAACTTTCATCCAGGCCCCAGGCTATTCGCTACTACCAGCTGGTTGAATCCGACAACGTCGCCGGCAATGTCGGCCAAAGCCTGCCCATGGTCAACCTGCCGGAGATGACCGTTGGCATGAGCAGTAACCCCAGGGCAGTGCGCAGCTCAAGCCTTGCCGATGCCCAGTATGATCCCAGACGGGCGGATGAAACCACCGGCTGGGCCTATTATCCCGGCGATGAGAATAATGTCCACGACCGGATGGAAGATGCCATCTTCTTTGTCAATGACGACCGGATAAAGACTGATAACGTCGATGCCGCCGGTGTCCGTCCCAGCAATTGGTAATAAATGAACGGTATAGGGTATACGGTTTAAGGTGTACGGTTGCATGGTACAGCAGTATAAAAATCCTTATACCGTAAACCTTATAGCTTATACCTTATTTCCATGCCTGCCATATCCTTCAAAAATGTAACCAAAATCTACTATCGGGATTTCTGGCGCCGGCAGCCGGTAAAAGCCTTGAATTCCTTCAGCCTGGAAGTGGATCCGGGATCGTGTTTTGCTTTCCTGGGCCTGAATGGTGCCGGTAAAAGTACAGCCATCCGTGCTTTGCTGGGTTTCACCCGACCGACAGGTGGTACCACCCATATCCACAACCGGCTGGAAACAATCCATCCTTTGACCGGGGTGGGTTTTTTAGCCGAAAATATCGGTTTGCCGGGCCATGTATCACCAGAATGTTTTTTACGGTCGGTCGGCAAACTGGCCGGAATGTCAATATCCCGGGCGGCCGAAAGAACTGCCGAAATCCTTGAGTTTGTCGGCCTGACCGGGATCAAAGGGCAGGTGAAAAATCTTTCCCGGGGCATGCGGCAGCGTTTAGGTCTGGCTCAGGCATTGATTCATGATCCGGATCTGTTGATTCTCGATGAGCCATTTACCGGTCTTGATATTGCCGGCCGGCGGGAGATCATCGACCGCCTGCAACAACTGCATCAGCAGGGAAAAACCATCTTTTTTTCTTCCCATATCCTGGAAGATGTGGCCAGGTTGGCTACCCACGTGGGGATCATTCACCGGGGGCAGTCGCTGGGGGTTTTCCGGGTGGAGGAACTTGAAGGCCGACCGGAGGAATTTTTCCTGGAAAAGATCCAGGCACGGTAGCCGCTTTAACCTTTGTCCTTTAACCTCTATCCTTTGGCCTTGTTTATGAACCAGGTACAAATCATTGCCACGGTTACCATCCGGGAAATTGTCGGGAAAAGGCTATTTCTGGTGGTTTTTGCCGGGATCATGCTGCTTTTGGTTGCCGGGGTGCTGGTGACTCCCCTTAACATCGGTGAGTCCCATAAACTTTTTTACGATTTTGGCTTTGCCTTCCTGGCCTTCTTCCTGCTGCTTTTTGTCCTGCTGGAGGGGGGAAGGCAGATGGGCGGCAGCCGGGAAAACGGCGGTTTTTACTGGCTGCTAGCCAAACCTGTGGCTCGCTGGCAGGTAATTATCGGTATTTTTGCCGGCCTGGCTTTGTTGGCCGCAGTTTGTTTGCTGCTCCTGGGTGGATTTTTCCTCCTGGTGCTGGCTATGGCCGGCCTGCCGGTGACCATGTCGCTGTTTATTCCCCTGGTATTTCTCTACCTCAAATACCTCCTGCTGCTCGGCCTGGTGATCCTGCTGGGTACCGGTTTTTCCCTCTTTTCGACCATCTTTTTTTCCCTGGGGTTGTTTATTGTCGGCCATGGGACCGCCATGCTGCTGGCAGTTGCCGCCGAGGCTGGCCCTTTCACCCGCATACCGTCCCTGATTCTCTACCATTTGCTCCCAGACTTTAGTGCTTTTCATCTCGCCTCCGCCGGCCTGCACCAGCAGCTGCCGTCAGCGGCGATTTTGGCGAAACTGGCGCTCTATAGTCTGAGCTACTTGGGGATTTTACTGCTGTTATCCTGCTGGCGTTTTTCCCAGGTTGACCTGGATTGAATTGTAAAGAGTTTTTTTACTAAAGTTAAAGGGGTCAGGTCTTGCAATTAAAGGGGTCAGGTCTTGCAATGCAACATTTTTTTATGCGCACATGGGGTTAAGTCTTGAAATGTAAGTCTTTTAATTTTTATCAGTACCTGTATCAGTTGAAATGTGGCATTGCAAGACCTGACCCCATGCTGAAATGGTTCTTGGTGCTCTTGATTGCTGCAGCTTTTGCCGCCCATGTCGGCATTCAGCATGAAGTGGAACGAACATTCATGGCTCGGCGGCTGAGCAGCCTGCCGGATAAAAGGGTGATGCAGCTCACATCCCTTGATGGCCGGGAACTGGCGGCTGACTACCTGTGGCTGACCACCGATCGTCGTGGTCTCAATACCCTGAAAGGTGCCGAACTCATTGATGGTAAAAGTCGGGCCTTCTATCTGTTTGACGCTATCACCGAGCTTGACCCCTACTTTTACGTGGTCTATCTGTATGCGGCCACTTTTTTACCCGGCCCCCAGTACCTGCGGGATGTGGCCGGCGGGCGGATTATCCTGGAGAAAGCCATGCACAGTTTTCCCGACCGCTGGGAGTTTCCATTTTTCCTTGGTTCTGCCTATTACGATACCCTGGGGGATAAACAAACCGCGGCTCGCTATTTTGAACAGGCGTTAAAAACCGGCAATCCTCCCACCTTCCTGGTGGATTTTATTGCCATGATTTACCGGCGGGAAGTGGGGGAAGAACTTCCTCTCAGTTATTATCAGCGACTGCGGGATGAATGTAAAAATGAAACCCTGAAGCATTACCTGGATGCTCTGATTCAGGCAAGATGACATATGGGGTCAGGTCTTGCAATGCCACATTTTCTTAAGGCACACATGGGGTAAGCTCTTGAAATGTAATTTTTTCAATTTTTATCAGTACTCGTATCAGTTGAAATGTGGCATTGCAAGACCTGACCCCATTTTCTCTACAGGTTTTACCCTGATCGAACTGATTATGGTGATCCTGGTTATGGGGATCCTGGCGATGGTGGCCGCTCCCCGTTTTGCCGGTCACAGCATGGAGCTGAGCGGGGCGGCGAAAAAGCTGGCTATGGATATCCGCTACTGTCAGGAATTGAACATGATCCGCCAGGGCGAGGACTGGCGGCTTGGGTTTGCCGCCGACCATTACTATATTTGGTGGGATAAGAATCACGATGAGGCCAAAGACGCAGCGGAACCCTACGCAGTTGATCCGGTGGGGCAAGTGGACTACCAAGTTACCCTGAACAGTATGCACCTTGATTCTCTGAACCTTAATCCAGCCGAGATCAGCAGTATTGGTTTCAGCGGTCAGGGGAAGCCCATTTATAGTGGCAGTGACGACGATTACAGCGGCATTGATTTTACCCTGATAAAAGGTAGTGAACAGGTGATTTTACACCTGGAAAGTGTGACCGGCAATGTCTTCTAAAACCTTCAATCGGGGCTTCACCCTGGTGGAAACCATTATCTTTATTCTGGTGTTGTCCGTGGGGGCTGCCGGTATCATGACCCTTTACCAGAATGTTCTCAGCCGTGGGGCTGATCCCCTGCTGCGGCACAAGGGTCTGGTGTTGGCCCAGGATTTGATGGATGAAATACTCAGTAAACGCTGGGATGAACATACCCCCAATGGTGGTGGCGGCCTGGATGCCTGTGATGGTGGTGCCAAGGATGGTCGCAATGACAGTGGTTCCTCCGGCAACAGTGTGAATTGTGATCCCGCCGGTGATGACGATGATGCCTCGACCATAGGTCTGGATGCCGGTGAATCGTCCGCGGCCGCCCGTCAGAACTGGAATGATCTGGACGACTACGACGGTCTGGTGGAAGATAATCAGAATGGAGCCACCAATGACGATTTCAAAGATCCCCAGGGAAATCCGGTTGCCGAGGTGGGATCATTCCGCCGCCGGGTGTTGGTGACCTATGTGATGATTGCCGCCGGTGATGGCTCATCGGGCAGCCCCTATAGTTTTGCCATTGCCGGGGACGGACGTGGCACCCAGGATCCGGACAGCAATTGTGGTTCCGGTTCTCCACGGACCAATTTCAAACAGGTGGTGGTTACTGTCACCACGCCCAACAACGAAGAGATCAGGCTGGTGAGCATTAAGGGGAATTTTTAAAGAAAGGATAAAGGATAAAGGATAAAGATATAAGAGGAATTATTAAAATAGATTTTGTAGGGGCGACCCTCTGTGGTCGCCCGGTGGAACAATGGTGAAAAAAGAAAAAAGCGGCTTTACCCTGATAGAGATGATTATTGTCATCGTCATCCTGGGGATTATCGGCCTGATCATCGGGCGGATTATTAATTCCGCCACTCGTGGCTACCAGTCCCGGGCGGCGATGAAAGAGCTCCAGAGCAGTGGTCGGCTGGTGATGGATTTCCTGGAGTCGGAACTGCGTTATGCGGTTCCCAACTCGGTGAGGATTCTTGCCGGCAGTACCAGCATGGAATATGGCCGGACAAATTTTGGCGGTCACTATAACAGCATCAGCGGTACAGCCATGGATGTGGATGATGATTTGTCCGGGCGGGATTTCAGCGGCAAGTGGCTGGTGGTTTACAACACCAGCCCGGCGGATTTCTACGGTGGCAGCAGCGTCTTTCCCATTACCGGCAACACGGCCAGCCGGATTACCTGCACCACGACGATTAGCAGGGACTCCCCCTATCAGCGATACTATGTTTGTGATTCGGCGGTTAAAGTAAGTCAAAATGGGAACGGGCTGATCTATTACTCGGATTATACTCCCGGCAATGTTGAGGCTCATGGTCAGTTTCTCTGCCGCGAGGTACAATCGGTTTTGTTTGCTTTGCAGCCGGGCTCACTGGCGGCGGAACCGACGGTTTCAATTACCTTGAAACTGGAATCTAACTCTTTACCACTCACATTGAAGCTCCAGGTGCGATTAGTGAATTTCCCTTGAAGAGAAAAGGGGTCAGGTCTTGCAATCATACAAAATGAAAAGAGAAAGCGGGGAGTATAAAATATTTTTTACCACGAAGGACACGAAGGACATGAAGAAAAACGTACTCTTTGTTAAGCGAAGATTTACGGTGCAAGGTGCTAAAGTATTTGCTTGATTGAACGAAGAGGAAAAAAAGGGTGAAATATGATCAGAGATAATAATCGCGGCGCATCACTGATCGCGGCGGTATTTCTCATCCTGGTTCTTTCTTTTCTTGGCTGGGTCATGCTGTCCATGAGTACCCTGGCCAGCCGGGAATCAGTCAACGAGCTCTACTCCGCCCGGGCTTATTAT
Source organism: Pseudomonadota bacterium (assembly GCA_011042595.1). Classification (GTDB taxonomy): domain Bacteria; phylum Desulfobacterota; class Anaeroferrophillalia; order Anaeroferrophillales; family Anaeroferrophillaceae; genus DQWO01. Next base: position 2,385 of record DQWO01000103.1, on the reverse strand, counting down.
GACGCCTGCAGCGCGGCGGACGTCAGGATTATTCAGTTGGACCGGGGAAAGATTGATGCCAAGCTTTTTTACCAGTTTGAACAAGGCAGTGTGATGGTAGATGCCCGACAGGAAGCGACAGATTACTGGCAGTTGATTACCACTGCCACCAACGGCAGCGATGGTTCTGCCGATTACGCCAAACGCCGGCTCATCGTGAAATTTAAAAAATAAACCATAAATTAACCACAGAGAACACAGGGGTCACAGAGGTTTGAGTTTGAGCTTGAATGAACTGACCGGGAAAACCATAGGCTGTGCCATTGAAGTACATAAGGCTCTGGGTCCGGGACTGCTTGAGTCTACCTATGAGCAGTGTTTATGCCAGGAATTGTCATTGGCAAGAATTCCCTTTAAGGTGCAATGGCCTTTGCCGGTAACATATAAGGGGATTCGACTTGATTGTGGTTATCGGGTGGATATCTTTGTAGATGAGCGGTAATCCTTGAATTGAAAGCAGTTGGACAAGTTGAAAAAATACATGAAGCCCAATTGTTGACTTATATGAGGCTTGCAAACATTGAAGTTGGCCTTTTGATAAATTTTAATGTCGAAATATTAAAAAATGGAATCAAACGTTTTAAATATTGATTCTCTGTGATCTCTGCGTTCTCTGTGGTAAAAAATATGTTTCATTTAAAAACAAAAAAAAAGCAGATCATGGCTCTCGACCTGGGGCCGACGGCGCTGAAAATGATCATCCTGAACTGCCAGAAAAAGCCACCCCAGGTGGTGGATATTCTTTTTTACGTGTATGAGCAGGAAGCTCCGGCGCTCAACGACCCGGCGGCGGAAGATTTTTTTTATGATCTATTGATCAGGGCTCTGGGGCCTTATAGGAATAGAGGAATCCAGGTGGCCATGTCTTTGCCGGCGGAAATGGTAATCCGCCAAGAACTGCAATTGCCACGGACCGCTGAAAAAGATATTCCCCATGCCATTTACTGGGCGCTGAAAGAAAAAATGGAGCAGTCTCCGGATATTTTCCAGCGGGACCACCTGGTTCTTGGCAGCAGCCGACAGGGACAGCGGGAAACCATGAATGTGCGGGTCTATCTGGCAAAACAGGATGATGTTATCCGGATTGAAGCTTTATTTGATCGGCTTGGCCTTTCCATTCAATATCTTGAACCTTCCGATATCTCCATGGCCGCGGTTCTTGTCCATTGTCCTCCACCTGAGCTTGGTGAAAATCCTCTGGTGATGAATCTTGGTGGCGAAGGAAGTACCATCACCATTATGCACCAGGACCTGCCGTTTTTAAGCCGCCAGGTAGGAATCAATACCCGGACCTGGAGCGCTTCGTTGGCATTGAAAAAGGGTTTGGATGAGGAGGCGGCCCGACAGCTGATTCATGAACATGGGGTCAGTTATTTTCGCCATCGCTTCGATCAGCTGGCTGAAGGAGAACTGCGGGAACTGGTGTTCAAATCGCTTGAAACCGATATTCAGCAGCTGGCCCTGGAAATTCACCGGACCATTGATTATTTCCAGAGCAGTATGCATAAAGGTAAAGTGGAGCAACTGGTTCTTGCCGGTGGTGGATCACGGTTACCGGATCTGGATCACTACCTGGCTGAAACCCTGGGGATACCCTGCATTGTTTATGATCCCCTGGAACAGCTGGATTTTTCCGTCTGTCGGGGCGATGAAGAAAAAGTGGCAATCTGCCGGCAGCAGGCACCAAGATTTACCGTGGCTGTCGGTATGGCATGTCAGGATTAAAGTCAATGCAAAGAATCAATCTTTCCACCAGAAAAAAAAGCCTTGAAGCCCGGGCGAGTACCATGCCTGTGGGTATCCTCGGAGTTGTGATTGTCGTTCTTCTGCTGGCCCTGGGGGGGTATTATTTGTCCCTGCATCATCGGTACGGGAAAACTATCCATACATTACAGCAGCTTGAAACCCGGCATGCGGCCTTGCAGGAGCAGTCAAGGAATTATCAACAGCTCGTCGAACAGATTCGGACCCTGGAAAAACAGTATAAAATGACTGAAGAACAGCTTGAGATGGCAAATGGCATCAGGGCGCAGCGCCGTGATTGGTATGCCATTGTCGCCGCCATCAGCCGTCAGGTTCCCAAACGGGTCTGGTTGACTGATATCAGCTCATCCGGGGGAAACCCAGCCGCAACTGTTTCTCCCGAAGTTCCAGGATCTGATTCCCCGGTTCAAAAAACCATCGTCACTATCACCGGTCGGGCCCTGGACAGTCCGGCCATTGTCCACTACCTGAAAAACCTGCAAAATGAAACCGATATCCTGGCAGCAGTGGATTTCAGCGAAGTGAACCGCATTGATGCTGATGACAATACCGGGATCCCCGCCCATTTTGCCTTTGTTGTTT
>DQWO01000047.1 GCA_011042595.1 Pseudomonadota bacterium | reverse complement strand
CTTCGCTGGGCAATGGGGGAACAGCGACCACTGCAGCTCCGGGGAAAGACGATGGGGGACATGATTTTTAATGGAACCCAACGTTTGAAACCAGCCGGGATGGCAGAGGTACATCTTACAATGATCGGTGATGGGGCGCCTTTGCCGGAGCCATATCAGCAGTATAGTGAGGTGATGATTTCCCGGCGCATGTATCGTCAGGGAGATACAGAATACTATTTGAGCAAAGTTCCCTGCCGTTTAAAAGATATTACCGCCTTGTTTCGTGATACGGGCATTGGGGCCAAGGGTTATGCATTCATTGAGCAAGGGCAGATTTCTCAAATTATTACTGCTAAACCAACCGATATCAGGGCGATGTTTGAAGAGGCTGCCGGGGTTTCAGGTTTCCAGACTCAGCGTCTGGAAAGTTATCGTAAGATTAGAGAGAGTGAAGAAAACCTGGATCGTTTGAATGATATTATCAATGAGGTGGCCAAAAATCTTAAGAATCTGCAAAAACAGGCTCGCCAGGCAAAGAAATTTCGCCGGTTGCAGGGCCAGGAAAAGGAACTGGATCAGCAGCTGAACGGTTATCGTTATCTGCGGGTGGAAAAGCAGCTGGCACCCACACGAGAATCCTTACGGTCATGTCAGCAGCAGGTGGATGATAAAGAGCAGCAAAGTGCTACTCTGGTAACGGAACTTGATCAACTGATTGCCAGGGGACAATCATTGCAGAAAATGGTGGATAAGGGGCGGGAAGAAGTTAATAGGAACCGGGAAAAAACTTTAGCCACCAAATCCAGGATTGAATTGTTGCATCAGGAACAGGAAACCTTAACCCGTCAACTGAAGGAAGGGCGCAGCCGTCAGCATGGTCTGGTGCGCGCTCTGGAAGCCCTGGCAAAAAACCGGCAGGAGCAAAATCGGCAACTGGAAAGCCAAAATCAACGCTGGCAGTCCCAAAATAACGAACGTCAATCCCTGGAAGAAAGCTATGTTGAAAAAAAAGCAATAGTTTCCCGGATGTTTAAAGAACAGACGGAATATCGTGAAGAAGTTTTTCAACTCATGAGTAAAGAAAGCCGGATCAAAAACGAGTTGCATCTTTACAGTGAGAAGCTGGAACGTCTTCAGCAGCAGAAGGAAGGCCTGAGGGATGACGGACATCAATTGCGTCATCAACTCAACGAACTTGAGCAGGCCATGCTGCGGGAGAAAGCAGCCCTGGCTGAGCAGTTGTCATTGCAGCGACAGTTGGAAGTGGAAAAAGAACGTTTGTCGACGAAAGTTTCGCAGCTGCAGAAAAAAATGGAGGCTGCAGACCAGCGTCGGCAAACTGTCTTTAATCATCTGACTGACTGTGAGCGGAAATGGCATCAACTGCATACCAAGGTATCCGAAGGCTTTGGTTTTACCAGCGGGATGAAGCAGGCCTTGCAGGAGGAGTCTGGAAATTTGCTGCATTCCTTCTGGGATGTGTTTGAACAGGTTCCTCCTGCCTGGGAACAGCCGTTAGAACTTTTTATTCGCCAGCTTTGTGAAGGTCTGGTGCTTGCAGATCATACCGTTGTCCCTGATTTTATCAGCCGTCAACGTCATCGAGACAGGGTAGCGGTACTGCATGCCCGGCAAAAATCAGCGGAAAAAGAATCTTTCGTAACTCTTCCTGATGGAGTTCAATCCCTGGCAGATTTGGTGTCGGTAAAAGCTGAATTCAGACAGGTGGTTCAGCCTTTATTGAATCGAACCTATGTGGTTGCTGAGGGGGATCAGGCGGTAGTCTTGTTGGATATGCTGCCGAAAGATTCTTATGTGTTAACGGAAGATGGAGAAATTTATGCCGGTTCCGGCTGGTTCTGGGTTGGGAATATCAATCGGGCGGATAGCGGTGAACTTTTGTCATTGCGACGGGAATTGGCTGAAGCGGAAAGTGAGAGGGAAAAAGCCCGGGAGCAGTTATCGGTTAATGATCGTGAACTTAAAACATTGCAGGCTCAACTGTTGGCGGCAAAAGAACAGCAGGGAAAATGTGTCTCGCAACTGGAACCTGTTCTGGAAGCCGTTCGTCAAAGTAATCGCTTCCAGGAGGATAACCAGCACGAATATGATCGTTTATCCAAAGTGTTGCAACGCGCTGACAATGATGAAAAACAGCTCCTTGAAATTCAGGATACTTTGAACCTATCCATAAGTGAAGCTGAAGAGAAAATTGCGGCTATTGTTGTTTTGAGAAGTGAAAAGGAAAAGGAACTTGCAGCGCTGGTTGCCCGTTATGGCGCGGCTGAAGAAGAGATGGCTGCAGCCCAGGAACTTCTGTCAGAAAAGAAGATTTCTCTGGCCGCCATTGGCGCAAAAAGGGATCAGCTCAAACGGGATATCCTCAGAATTACCAATGATGAGGAACGCCTTAAACGTCAGGTTGAGCGAATTGAACAACAGCTTAGCGAAAACCAGCAGACATTATCTGCATCGGTTGAGCGCTCAGAAGAATTTCAGCTGCTGATTGAGAAACTGATAAAAGATGCTGTGGAGTATGAAAAGCGCTTGGCAGAACTACTGCGGGAGAAAGAAACAGTTGAAAAATTGAGCCATGAACGCCAGGAAGCGGTGCGTGATGTTGATAAACAGTTATCTGCGTGGCGGCCTCGGCTGGTGGAAGAACAATTGAAACTGCAAAACCTTGAAAATAGCCGTAAATATATACTGGATAATTTTTTTCAGCGATATGGTACCTCTTTGATAGATTACCTGGATGAGAACCCATTTCATGATGATGAATCTTTCAATGAGTCAGAGATGGTGGCGAAACTTGAGAAAATCCACCATTGGATTGCTAATTTCGGTCAGGTAAACCTTCTGGCCCTGGAAGAAGCAGACGAGGTGCAAAACCGCTATGACTTTCTGAAAGAGCAGGAGATGGATCTGCTGTCTTCCATTCAGTCCGTAAAAGAGGCCATTGAAAAGATGGAAAAAACTTCCCGAGAGAGATTTCTTGGTACTTTCTTCCAGGTTAATGATCATTTTTCGCAGTTATTCAGTGAACTCTTTAATGGGGGCAGGGCTTCTCTGCGATTGACGGACGAAGACAATATTTGGGAATCCGGGGTGGAAATTGCGGCAGCACCTCCCGGGAAGCGGCTGCAAAATTTACGATTGTTTTCCGGCGGTGAAAAAGCTCTGATTGCTGTTTCGCTGATTTTTGCCTTTTTCAAGGTTAATCCGGCGCCATTTTGTGTCCTGGATGAGGTTGATGCCCCGCTGGATGATGCCAATATTGACCGTTTCAACCAACTGGTCAAAAAGTTTTCTGCCCACAGTCAGTTTCTGATTATTACCCATAATCGCCGGACCATGACCATCGGCGATTATCTTTATGGGATTACCATGGAGGAAGATGGGGTTTCCAAAACCTTATCGGTGCAACTGGCTGATTCTTCAAGTCGTCCAGAACAGCGGGTTGCTGCCATCGCGGAATAACAGGAAGCGTTTACTGGAAGGATAAGAAGCGTATGGAAGATAAGGATAAAAAAGGCTTGGTCGGCAGATTTTTTTCCCGGAAGAAGAAACCGGAAGAATTGCCGGAAAAACCGTTAGCGTCTGGCGATAAACCGTTGGCCATTGAGGAAAACGCAGCGGAAGCGGATAAGGCCGATTCTTCTACTGTTGCCCAGGAATCTCCGGTAGTTAATGGTGCTGATAGAGAAACTGCCGCTTTGGATGAGGACAGCCAACAGGTTAATGAATCGGCTGGTTTGTTCAGCCGACTAAAAAAAGGTTTGAGCAAAACCCGTCAGCGGTTTGTCGGTACTCTGGATGGACTGTTCTATGGCAAAAAAGAAATTGATGAAGAATTCCTGGAACAGTTGGAGGAGATTCTGCTGACTTCTGATCTGGGAGTGCAAACCAGTTACCGGCTGTTTGCCGAAGTCGAGGAACGAGTCAGTCATCAGGCGTTGGAAGATCCAAAGCAATTACGGCTTTTTTTACAGCAGGAAATTCAAAAGATTCTCCAAACTGCGGAACAGCCCTGGGAAATCAATCATAAGCCCTATGTCATCATGGCTGTGGGGGTTAATGGAGTTGGTAAAACCACCACCATTGGTAAACTGGCGGCAATTTTTGCGGCCCAGGGAAAAGAGGTGCTGTTGGGAGCTGCAGATACCTTTCGGGCTGCGGCTATTGAACAGCTGGAGGTTTGGGCTGAACGGGCCAAGGTTCCCATAATCCGGCAAAAAATGGGGGCAGATCCGGCCGCCGTTTGTTTTGATACAGTACAATCAGCGGTGAGCAGAGGGGCTGATGTGGCTATTATTGATACAGCTGGCCGTTTACACACCAAGGTTAACCTGATGGATGAACTGAAGAAAATGAAACGGGTGATCGAGAAAGCACTTCCTGGTGCCCCCCATGAGATTTTACTGGTACTCGATGCTAATACCGGCCAGAATGCCATCAACCAGGCCAGAATGTTTCATGAAGCTCTGGGGATTAATGGGTTGGTAATGACCAAGCTGGATGGAACCGCCAAGGGGGGAGTTATAGTTGGAGTATGTGATGAATTGAAATTGCCGGTTCGCTATATAGGTATTGGCGAACAGCTTGATGATCTCAGACCATTCAAAGCAGCTGATTTTGTCAATGCTCTATTTGATCGGGTTTGATATCTTTGATGGCCAGAATATTCACATTAGAAAATATGGCAGTGGAAAGCCGAACATTTTGTTGAGAATGAATGATTTGAGGTTGCTGTATTTATGAGTCAGGAAACAGAACTTGACGATCTTGACCTCGATAAACTCTTGGATGATGAAGATTTTCTTGAGGATTTTGATTTCGAAGAGCCTGTGGTTGATTCCGGTCTCCAGGCTGGGGAAGAGATGCCTTCGGGGGATGGTCCTTCCGGGACCGCTGTTCCTCCGGCAGTTGAATCAGTGGTTCCTCCGGGTGATTCAATCACCGTTGATGATGACGAAACCTCAGTAGCCCGTCCTTTCCTGAAAAAAATATTATTTCCTGTTTCCATTGTTCTGGCTGTTCTGCTGCTGATTCTACAGCTATACGCCGCCAGGGAAATATTTTTCCCAAAACCTCACATCAGCTCTATGGTGAAAAGAATTGTCATCGCTGAGGTCATTACTCATAATTTGGCTGAAAATATCGATAAAATAGCTGAAGTTGAACCTCCTCAAGCAGATATTATTACCTTTGACTTTCATTATCCGCTCTATTCTTTGGCTGGTTTAAAAATTCTTGGAGTAGATGTCCAGCTGGTTTTTCCGCCAGCGAATCCTTCACTTCTGAGTGTTGAGCAAATTGAGCAGCTGAAAAAGGCAATGCACGATTCCCTGGGTCAAGCTGTTGATGGTCGGATGCTGGAGGAATTGGGGGAATATGATGATTTTTTTGTTGAATTCCTTCGAGAGTCTATTGCTTCAACTTTGAAGCAATGGCATCTGCCACCGGCTACCATCAGGCTTGAAGGCTTGATGGTCCATTGAAATACTGATGAATTCCCTGGAACGTTTGCTTTCTATCCTCCGCGGATATCCCTCCATATTACTTGCCTACTCGGGTGGAATTGACAGTACCTTACTTCTAGAGCTTTTGAAAGTACAGGCCGGCATCCGGTTCCAGGCGGTTTTTGTGGAACATCCCGCGTTAACGGATAATGAACGGGATATTGCCAGGGCTGAAATCGATGCCGTCCAGGGGCAAGTAATATCTGTATCCCTGGATGAAATGCAAGCTGTATGGGGAGAAAACCGGGAAAAACGATGTTATTATTGTAAGAAATTCTTATTTTCACAACTTCTTAACCTGGCTGAAAAAATGGAGTTGGCCGTTGTTATTGATGGAAGTCATGTTGAAGATGACCCGGGTCGTCGTCCTGGAATGCGGGTTCTCGATGAACTTGGGATAAAGAGTCCCCTGCGGGAAGCGGGGTGGAATAAACGGCTGATTCGAAAGCAGGCTAAGGTGATGGGGATAAAATCCTGGGAGCGTCCAGCCCGTGCCTGCCTGGCTACCGGTATTGAAGGGCCGGTTACCCGGCGTAAACTGGAACAGATTAACCGGGTGGAGGAATTTTTTCAGCAGCAGGCTGTTGCCCCGGTGCGGGTTCGACTTGAAGAAGGTCACTTTAGTATTGGAACGTTGGCTTGCCATGGGGGGGAAATTGAGGAATTGTTTGCAACTCCTGCATTCCAACAACTGCTGGATTCTTTAGGCATGACACTGGCCGAGGTTTACCCGCTTTCTGGTGGGGCAATACGTTGAATCCGACAGTAGTGAAAGGAAATAAAAATGGATGAAAAATATTTACGCCAGCTCTTGGACCGTTATCAACAGGGAGGTTTGGATACCGACCAGGTGCTGGATGTTTTGAAGGATCTTCCTTATCGTGATGTGGGGGTGGCCCATCTGGATACTCATCGCAGTTTACGCGATAAAATCGGTGAGGTTGTTTTTGCTGAAGGTAAAACTGTTGAACAACTGAGCACTATTATTCAGCATATGTTGGAACTTCCGGGAAATATTCTTATAACCCGTCTGTCAGCGATAAAAGCAGACTCATTATTGAAGCATTTTCCTCAATTTGAATATGATAAAGAGGGGGAATGCCTGATGATCAAAAGGCACCAAATTGAGCCATCCGGCCGGGGGACTGTTTTGATCATTACCGCCGGAACTTCGGACTTGAGAGTTGCCCGCGAAGCGGCAATAACCCTTGAATTTATGGGACAAACTCCCGAGTTGCTGGTGGATGTTGGGGTCGCCGGCTTGCATCGTTTACTGGCTTATCGGGGCAAGTTGGATGCGGCGTCAGTTATTATTGTCATTGCCGGAATGGAAGGAGCATTGCCAAGTGTGGTTGCCGGTCTGGTGGATAAACCGGTGATTGCCGTGCCTACCAGTGTTGGCTATGGGGCTGCTTTTGGCGGTATCAGCGCTTTACTGGGGATGCTGAATTCCTGCGCCGGTGGCATCGGGGTGGTAAATATTGATAACGGTTATGGCGCTGCCTACTTGGCTGGATTGATCAATTGGTAGCTTCAATAGTTGGGCTCAACTGGTTTCCTCACGTAAATATTCCAGCAGGTCCATAAGACTGGTGATAATTTTATCATGGGCGTGGGGCAACTCGACGGGGCTTAATTCGACGGTAAGCGGCCCCTGGTATTGTAAGTGTTTCAGTAGATAGAGAAATCGGGTGAGTGGCAAAAGCCCACGGCCGGGAAATAAATGCTCACGGCCATGGCCGTAATCGCTGAAGTGAATATTACGAATTCTACCAGTCTGGTAGAACTGCTTAAAACCACCGAGAAAATTCGGATTATGGGAACCGAGGTGAGTTGTATCGAAAGTCATGTAGAGATTATGCTTTTCGATAAACCTGGTCATCATTTCTGTCTTTCGTAGAATATTTGGATTGAAACGGATCCTATTGCCAACATAGGGCATATTTTCAATGGTAACGATAGTGCTCTTGTTCTTTGCCAGACTTTGGAAGTCTTCCACTTTTCTGAACCAGCGCCAGAAAGTGAGTTCAGGGGGATACCACAGGGGGGGGTGGAAGTTGACCAGAGGAATATTGAATTCTCCGGCTAGTTCGATGACTTTGAGCAGAGTCTTGATTTGGTTTCCCCAACCGCCAATTTTGAAAAAAGGGGAATGAATGGACGATATTGGGTGGATTTTCGTCAGTTTTTCGAGGATTGTTCGGGGATCACGCTTCTCAAAAACCTGGTTGATAATTAACTCAACCCCATCAAAATCACATTCACGGGCAATGTTGAAGATTTCTGATAGTTTTAAATGGTAAAGAGTTCCGGCTGACAGGGAGATGGAAATATCAGCTTTACCGGCGGCTGATGGGGCAGCTTGCTGCCCTTTTGTGGTATTTTGGCTTTGAGAGTGATTATTTTGCGGCATGGATAAAAATAGGCTAAGAATGTTAGGTTTCCTTACCCAATATATTAGCCGAATTAGGTGATTCATGTCAAATAGAATTGATGGCTTAGTAAAAACTCCATATTCTTTGTTATGCTGCAAACTTCGTCATCGTAGCGTACTGTAAGTATGCCTCATACCTCAGGTTTTGCCTGCCTTCAATATGACACTTTTACTGTGCCATCAGTTATGTCATTTAAGTTTAAGTTTAAAAAACAGTGGTTTTCGGATCCCAGTTGTGATCGGCAGTCCATAAACTGGATGTGAGATAAACCCAATGATAGCAGGTAGTTAAAATCTTATTTTACGGAAGATAATGGGATTGTGTTTGACATTAGTGGCAGTAATCATTATAGATGTGACGTTGGTTAAAGTGGTGTGCAATGGTTGATTTTTACCAGTCAGGAAATTGTGTTTTGGGAGGTTGACGGATGTTTGGCATAGGTTTTCCGGAGTTATTAATGATTCTGGTGGTTGCCCTGCTGGTTATTGGCCCCAAGAAACTGCCGGATTTGGCAAAAACTTTGGGTAAAGGATTGGCGGAATTCAGAAAAGCAACTGAAGATTTGAAGGATACTGTCTATCAACAGGAACCTGCAAATGAGGTGAAAGCTGAACAAACAGCCAAACAGCGACAAATAGCCAAGTTGCCGCTGACTTCCGGTAATGATGAAACAGTTAATGTGAAAGAGAAGCCAGATGACCAGGGATCAGAAAAAGCATCTGAATGATAGTGAGATGACCCTTACAGGACATCTGGAGGAGCTTCGTCGGCGACTCATCGTTTGTGCTGTGTCAGTCGGTCTTGCTTTTTGTGTTACCTATTATTTTTCCAAGGACCTCTTCAGGCTCCTGATGGTTCCCCTGCTGGCGGTAATGCCGCCTGAGCAGGGCCTGATTTTTACCGGATTGCCGGAAGCTTTTTTTACCTACTTGAAAGTTGCTTTGGTTGCGGCAATCTTCGCTTCTG
>DQWO01000334.1 GCA_011042595.1 Pseudomonadota bacterium | reverse complement strand
GTTTTGATTTTCACCGGACACTCCCATGAAAAATATTTTTACAACCTGATGTCATTGTTGCACTTTATATCGTGATTATGCTATATAGCGTCCATCCGGAAACTATCGTTTCCAGATGAGCTGTTAGCTATCAGCCTTTAGCTTTTAGCTTCACGAGTTGTTTTTTCTGGGGATATAGTAATGGAAAGATGAAAAAGATTCAAGCCATCAAAATAAACAGGAACCAATAAATAACATGATGCATTACGAAGGAAATATTATCCGCCCGCCAAGTGAAGCCAGAAGTATCATCCTCCAGGCAACCGTTGGCTGTTCTCATAATCGCTGTTCATTCTGCCCGACTTACCGGGGAGTCCGTTTCCGGATCAAGGATGAGGAAACCCTGCTGGCCGACATCCGCTACGCTAACCGGGCATACCCTCGAACCCGCCGGCTTTTTATCACCGATGGGGATGCGCTGATCATTCCTTTTCCCCGTTTACTGTCACTTTTACAAATGATTAACGCTGAAATACCACGGCTCACCCGCATTGGTATTTATGCCTCGGCAAAATCCATCCGGAAAAAAAGTCTTCCTGAGCTGCAGGCCTTGCGAGAGGAAAAACTTAGCATCATCTATTATGGTCTTGAAAGCGGTGATGACCAGACCCTGGCCGCAATCAACAAGGGAACCACGGCAAATGATACCCTGGATTTATGTCTGAAAGCACAGGCTGCCGGCCTGATCCTTTCAACCACCGTCATGATTGGCATTGCCGGTGCCCAGAGGTCTTTGATTCATGCCCGTCGCACGGGAGAATTATTGAGTGCTATTGATCCTAAATATGTCGGGGCATTGGTCACCATGATTGTACCTGGCACGGAACTGGACCGGCAGTTCCAGGAAGGAACGTTCAAATTACCGGATAAACGTGGATTATTACTGGAATTGCGTGAAATGATCGCCCATACCCACTTAAGCCGGGGAATGTTTATGGCCAATCACGCATCCAATTATCTTCCCATTAAAATTCACTCTCCCAAAGACCGCGAAGCCGCACTGGCAATGATTGATGAAGCCCTGGCCGGCAATCTCCCGTTACGGGAAGAATGGATGCGCGGACTTTAACCTCTTCCGGATTTTTATAATCATGCAAAAACAAAAAAATTACCAGCAAACTTTCGCCCTGGCCGCGGACAAATTCAGAAATGCAGATATCAGCTATCTGGATACCCACCCCGAAATAAACTATAATAAGCAGAACGGAACCATTGCCCTGTCATTCTTCCAGCGTCCCTATACCATCTCTTATCCAGAGCTGGCTTTTTCCTGCCCTCAGGAACCGGTCATCTCCCTGGTCAGTAAAATCATTATCCTCCATTACCTGATCAATGCCACCCATTCAAGCAGGACTGGACAATTGACAAATTATGGCGGCATCCCTGGAGGATCGTTTTATTTTCCGGTATTCAAACGCAAGACTACTGATATTCTGCTGACAAAACTGGGAAATAACGGAGAAGAGTTCAAACAGGCTGGAGAAGCACTGGGAGCAACCACAAGCAGTTTAGGTGATGTATCATTCACCATCAGGGCCCTGCCTGATATCGACCTGACCCTTATCTTCTGGGAAGGGGACGAGGATTTCCCTTCCGCCTATGACATCCTTTTTGATGCGGCAATCGACCGTTACCTCTCGCTGGAGGATATCGTTGTCCTGGCCCAGATGGTCACCAAGCGGGTTTTGTCCCGGACCATGACAGGAAGCAACACTATTGAGCGGAAAGAGACAGAACCTGACCAGGATGCAGAATAGATCTTTCTTTCAACCCATTCCAACGGCATAGCTGGTCAACGGTCAGTCCATATTTACGTGAAACCTTCCAGAGGGTATCACCGCGACGTACCTTAACGGTTTTACCGGCAGAGGAACGTTGTTTTTCAGACTTCAGGGAAGCGGTTTTCACCCACTTCCTCTTTTTTACCACCCGCCGTCCCCGCCGCTGTTCAGAAAGCGCCAGAACCTGACCGGGTTTTATCAACTTTGATCTCCCCAGGCTGTTCCACTTTCTGATATTGTTCACTGATACATGATATTTATGGGCAATCTTCCAAAGGCTATCCCCACGCCGGACGCGATACGCGGAGGGCCGATGAATCACAGACTGGGGCATGCGATGCTGCCGGACTCCCGCAGTGTAGATTTTGGAAGAAAATACCACCTGACCTGAACCTTGAGCCCGCACCGGAATAACCAGGTAAGAACCAGCGCGAATTCTGGTGCCTGACAGATTATTCAATTCCTTAATCGGCCGGATACTGGTTCGGTATCGGTGGGCTATGGTTGACAATGATTCGCCCGACCTGATTTTATGCCGGCGGAAAGTTATCCGCTGTTCCGGCGGCAAACCGGCTAACTTTTGCTGACATTGAGCTCCTGCCCCGGAGGGAACTTTCACCAGGTATTTTTTAACTTTGGGAGGAGTACACCAGTAACGCAGCTCTGGATTCAGCTTTTTCAAATCACTAAATTTACAACCAGCCGCCCAGGCTACAACCTGCAAATCCGTGGCATCATGAACCTCAACTTCATCAAACGTCAAGGGTGGCAGATAGCTTACATTTGAAAGACCATATTTTTCCGGCTCCCTGGCGATGAGAATCGCCGCAATCAGCCGGGGGATATATTCCTTGGTCTCCCGCTTCAGGTAACGGAAACGGGACATTTCCCAGAAATCTTGGGTTTTATGCTTTTTAATCGCCCGCATAATCTTGCCTTCACCGGCGTTATAGGCAGCAGCAGCCAGGTACCAGGAGTCAAAATAGCCATAAAGATCATGAAGATATTTGGCGGCGGCATAGGTTGATTTCAAGGGGTCCCGGCGTTCATCCACCCACCAGTTGATTTTCAATCCATATTTGCGACCGGTTCCGCTGATAAACTGCCACGGACCACAGGCCCGGGCCCGGGAATAGGCATGGGTGGTAAATCCGCTCTCAATAAGCACCATATAAGCCAGTTCCTCAGGAATATGATACTGACGCAAAATCCGCCTCATCTCAGGCAAATAAAGCTGTGCCCTTTCAAGGCTTCTACGGGTAAAAGAGCTGTTTACCGTGCTGTAATAGGAGATAAAATGTTTAACTTTTTTATTAATGACAATGGGAAACTCGTAGCGGGCCCCCGTTCTGGCTTTCTGCTCAATTTCCAGGTCATCGGCAGTATCAGCCTGTTCTTCCTTTCGGGCATCTGCCAGCCATTCATGAAGATAAAGAACTGATCCATCTTCATGCTGCTCAGCGGCCAATGTCATCCATGGATACAAACCATACTCAGCGGAATTACCCTTAAGTCCAACTGAGCTTTCACTGCAGACACAATCCTGAGAAATCGGCAACCTGATCTCATGGAACTTGTCCGGCGATGCCTTCAATGCAGTTTTTTCCAAACCACAGGCCGTACAAACCACCAACACCAGCAGCAGCATACATCTTTTTTTCATCAACACTACCCCCCAACAGAGGTCAATAAAATCATAACGTTATTTAATTATCGTCTGATTTTTTTATTTCTGAACCATTAACAAGCTTATGATGCCCCTGTCAACTCTATTTTACTCCACCTGGAACAAAAAAAGCGGTACCGACAACAAGTCGATACCGCCATCCAAAGAATCTCAAACATTTGCAACTTAACTGCTAACCACGAATCAGGCGGGGAAGCAACATCTGATGATGAGGACAGATAGATGGGGGATTCTGATAAGCTGCCCTGGTAAAAGCAACAAAATAATCACGCAACTTAGGCAGTGCCACTATCTCATCAACAAAATCCCGCTGGGCACAGTAAACCGGCCTTGACTGATCATGATACTGCTGAGCCAGGTCGTTCATCTTCTCAATAACCGGTTCCAGGGGACGGTCTGCATCCTGTTCCTTAACCAGACGGCGGGAAAAAGCAGCCGCGGCAGCGGTTTCACCATGCATCACGTAGATCTCAGTCACTGGAGTTCCCAAAGTCATGGCATTATTGCGATTGCCCTGGGGACCACCCATGACGTAATGAGCCGCCGCCGTTCCTTTGCGCAGGACCACGGTCATCATCGGCAGAGCAGAACTTTCGATAGAATAAATAAGTGACTGTCCCAAACCCAAGAGCTCAGCCTGCTCGGCAATATCACCAACATCAATACCCGAAGTATCCTGGAACCAGACCATCGGAATCCGGTCCCGGCCGCACTGGGTAACAAACTCATTCATTTTAATCAAACCCTGGCGATACAGCTTGCCGCCGATACCCATATAGTCAGCATATTCTGGATAGTTTGCTCCCAAAAATCCCTGGCGGTTGGCAATAAAACCGACCGCAAAACCGTCAATTTTAGTCAAGCCACAGTAAATCTCCGGACCATAACCAGGACGAAACTCCAGGTGCTCGCTGTTATCAAAAATGCGCGACAGGATTTCATCCATGTTGTAAACCGCTTTCTGGTTAAACGGCACCAGGTAGTTGATGTCTTCGGCCGGAAAACGGGGTTCAGCCGGCTTTGCAACCCTGAACGCTTCAGGATCATATGACGGCATTCCAGCCATACAGTCCTTAATCGCATCCAGCACGCCTTCTTCGGTAGAAAATACTTTGCGCATGAAGCCAGTAACATCATGATGAATTTTAGTGCTTCCAGGCGGTACCGCCTTAAACTGCCTGGTTGCCTCAATCAGCTGCTCGGCCCCATCAACATCAAAATTTCCCTTGGGAGCCATACCACCGACAATACCCCCGCCGCCGACGGCCATATTGGATTTTTCATGGGCAAAAATAATGGCGGGGCTGATGGCATGATAGCCACCGCCAGCCGGGTTTGTTCCATACATACCCACAATAACCGGAATACCCTTCTGGATCAATTCGGCATGGCGAAAGAATACCCGTCCACCAGAACGGCGACCGGCATAAACCTCTTCCTGTTCCGTCAATTTAACTCCGCTGCAGTTCAGCACCCAGACCAAAGGAATATTCAGGCGTTCAGCCAGATCCTGGGCCCGGAAAATATTTTCCGCCTGACCGGCAATCCAGGCCCCGGCCAGCACCTTGTTATCAGAAGCAATAATCGAGGCATATTTACCGGCTATCTTGCCGATGCCATTGATAACCCCGGTTGTCCCTTCAGCATTGAAGGCAGGATCATGAAGAGTATTGAGAGGCAGCCAGGTCCCTTCATCAACCAAGTAATCCAGACGTTCCCAGGCAGTCCACTCACCCCGTTTATGGAGCCGCTCGGCGGCAATACCGGCATTTTTCACCTTTTCAACCGCCGCAGCTACCGTCTGCTCAACCTCTTTAATTTTGGCCACACTTTCAGCCAGTTTTTCCTTTTGTTTTTCTTTCAGTTCTTTACCAAACTTCGGCATCTCGGCAAAATAAGAATGCATAGTACTATCCTTTTCTTAGAATGAGATAATGGAATTTCAGAGAAAACACCTATCAATCAGCCAGCACATTTCTGGAAATGATGACCTTCTGGATATTGGAAGTTCCCTCAACCACCTGAAATGATTTACTATCCCGCAGGAAACGTTCAACCGGATATTCGGATGAAAAACCATAGGAGCCAAAAATTTTACAGGCCTCATTGGCAGCATGAACCGCAGCTTCGGCGGCAAAATATTTAGCCATCGAAGTTTCAAAGGTAGAACGTTTAGTTGTATCATCTTTCAGGGTAGCAGCCTGATACATCAAGAGCTTTGCCGCTTCATGTTCAACTGTCATTTCGGCAATCGACGCCTGGATCATCTGAAAATCAGCAATGGGACGACCAAACTGGGTTCTTTCCTTGGCATACTGAACACAGGCATCCAGACAGCCCTGACCAACACCTACAGCTCTGGCGGCGCAGCTCAATCGCGTCACATCAAGCATCCCCATGCAGATTTTAAAGCCCTCACCCAGCTTACCAACCAGGTTTTCTTTAGGAACTTTAACATCTTCAAAGTAAATCTCCCCGGTGGGAGCACAGTGAAGACCCAGTTTGGTATCAATGGCTTTCTGGGTAATACCCTCACTATGCATATCGACGATAAAGGCGGAAATACCCCGGTGCTTTGGTTTGGCATCAGGATCAGTTACCGCATACACCACACCAAGGTCTGCGCCGGGAATATTTGAAATCCACATTTTATTGCCATTAATAACAAAACAATCATCTTTTTCGGCCGCCCAGGTTTTCATCGAGGCCACATCAGAACCGGTGTTAGGCTCAGTAATAGCAAAACAGCCAAACAGCTCAGCACTGATCAATCCAGGAATATATTTCTTCTTCTGTTCCTCAGTACCATGTTTCAGCAAAACGGTCTGCAAACCGTTCATCTGCATATTAAAAGGCAAACCCCAGGATGGGCTGACCCGAGCCAGTTCCATCGCCATAATACTGGCCGCCAGATGACCGACTTCAGTGCCACCATATTCTTCTGGGGCCAGACAGCCGAAAAAACCCAGTTCAGCCATCTCCATAACCAGTTCTTTCCTGAAATAACTATTCTTTTCATCCTCTTCCATTGTCGGCCGAACCCTCTCTTCGGCAAAACGACGGGCCGCATCACGCATCATTCTCTGTTCTTCGGTTAACGAAAAATCCATCTCTTCCTCCTCAAAAATTATCAGAAAACCTTATTAAACCTTTTTGATCACTGCAAATCCAGTAGAATCTAAAGCGACGAACCAGTTGCTAACCGCAAATCCCATACCAAAAATAAATGTCTTTCAGCTCCTTTAGCGGGAGATAAAACTTCCGTCTCCCGCCAATGGTTACAGGACATCCGGCATAAAAACCTTTCTGCCAGTGAAAAATTTCAGCGATCTGTCTGGTGAAATCTTTCACCATGATGGGTTAATTTTCACCCCACAGTGACACCATTAATAAAAACAGCATTCCATTCAATATCACTTGTTCTTGAAAGATTTATTTTTTTTCTTCTTCCACTTTCCCGGAGGATACTTCTGCCGATGTTCAACAAAGTGATCATAAGGTCGCTCACTTTCCAGCTCAATGCTGACAAAATCACCAACATCTATATGGATGCCACCGGGGAGACTGATACCGGACTGCCAGCGACCATCGGAAAAATAAAAATACAAACCGCGAGAAGCCTCAAAATAAACATATGATGAAGGGTAGTAGCGATAGCTATACATTCTGGCACGTCGCCCATGAGCCGGCGCCCAGGGTGGCGGTCCCTTCTGTTTGACGGACTGCGGGTAAACTTCCCGTGGGGGCGCAGTTGTCGATATGCCTGCCCGGTCAACAGCACAACCAGCCAGAAAAAATGTCAGCAAGACAAGCAACCAGATAAACCTGGAATAACGAAGAAAAAATAACATCGACCATCTCCTTTAAAGCTGTCTTGAAAAGTCCTCTATCCACTGAGCTCCTATTACTCGATATAATCGGACCAGATTAAAATGTCAACGATCCATTGGCAGCCTCAAACAAGCAACAGCTGAGAATGGCAAAAAGATTGTCAAGCCCATGGTTCTGTGCTAACCCTCGATAAAGAAAGAAATATTTTCACCCGCGGAGAACCTGATGACATTACCCATAGAACTTCTCAACCCCTTTATGGCCGGTCTTGGGCTCGGGATCCTGCTGACCGTTCTTTTCTTTTACCTGCGCCGCAAAGGAGTTGAAAATATTACCACCGCGCTTTTAGACCAAGCCGAAAAACGCAGCCGGCGGGAAACGGAAGCTCTGGTTAACCGGCTCAAGGAAAGTTTTGGCTCTCTCTCATTAGAAGCACTGACCAGAAACACCGAAGAATTCCTGAAACTGGCCAATGAAACCCTCAGCAAGCAGGTAACTGCCGGCAGCCATGAACTGCACGGCAAAAAAGCCCTTATTGATGAAACCCTGGGAGCGATGAAGAAGGAATTACAACAGGTCCAAAGCCTGGTCAACAATTTTGAAAAAGACCGGGAAAATAAATTTGGGGAATTAACCAGGCAGCTCCAGATAACCAGTGAACAAACGATGAAACTGCACCAGACCACCAGCCAGCTGCAAAGTGCCCTGGCCGGCACTGGCAGCCGTGGCCAGTGGGGTGAACGAATAGCAGAAGATGTTCTGCGACTGGCTGGATTTATGGAGGGAGTGAACTACCTGAAACAGAAAACCCTGGAGGATGCCGCCACCCGCCCGGACTTTACCTTTCTGCTGCCCAAAGGACTGAAGTTGAACATGGATGTCAAATTCCCGCTGAACAATTACCTGAAATTCCTGGAAGCCGGCAGTGAGTCTGAGCGCCAAAGCCATCGCAACCTGTTCCTGCGTGATGTGCGCCAAAGGGTTAAAGAGGTAACCAGCCGCGATTATATCAATCCCGGAGATAATACCGTCGATTATGTCCTGATTTTCATTCCCAACGAACAGGTCTATGCTTTCATCCATGAAAATGATCAGAAGCTACTGGACGAAGCCCTCAGACAAAAGGTTATTCTCTGCTCACCTGTTACCCTCTATGCCGTCCTGGCAGTCATCCGCCAGGCAGTTGAAAATTTCAACCTGGAGAAAACGGCGGCCCAGATTCTCTCCTTGCTCGGGGCGTTCAATAAACAGTGGTCCATGTTTATGCAGTCATTTGACAAACTGGGAAGCAGGATTGAAGAAACTCAGCAAGAATACCAGAAGCTGACCACCACCAGGAAGACTCAACTGGATAGACAGATTAATAAGATTGAAGATCTGCGCCGACAACAGGAAATTTCCCCGGCCGCGGTCGACGATATTAAACCGGCTAGTGCAGATAATGCCACCGCACCTGAAAATGGTTAATTGACATTACTTTGATAAAAACAAGAATCTACCCACCCCTAAGTTTCTGGGTGGTTGAAGCATCTACTCAGCAATAATTTTTACCAGTACCCGCTTTTTGCGATGACTTATTCAGTTTCCTGCTTGACTCTGTCATCCCCCTTTTTGTCAGCGTTAATATGCAGTCTACAGTGGAGGCAGCGACGAGCCGGAAAAAAGGTTGGACCGTTGGTGTGGAAATAATTTCCACAATCGGGACAACGAATGGTAGCTACAAACCATACAGTAATAAAGAGCAGGATAATCCAGGCAATAAACACTTTTACGGCCATATTCATCCCCCCTGAGAACCGAAGGGAAGCCATCAT
>DQWO01000166.1 GCA_011042595.1 Pseudomonadota bacterium | reverse complement strand
CTTTATATGTCCTGGCTCACGGCCATTACTCTCCTGGAGGAGGGTTTCAGGGAGGAGTAATCCTGGCGGCGGCACTGGTATTGATTTTCCTGGTCTATGGCTACGATGATGCCCTTGACCGTCTCAGCTTAGGAACGGCTGGCCGCTTATGCAGCATCGGGGTGTTAATCTATGCCGGCATCGGTTTTATCTGCCTACTGCTGGGGGGCAATTTCCTTGATTACAGTCGCCTTGTTTCCATTCTCCATGTGGCACCTCCAAAAGCCCGTTCCCTGGGAATCCTGGGAATAGAAACAGGGGTGGCGCTGACGGTAATGGCGGCCATGTACAGTATCATCATGGATGTTGCAAACAGTGAAACCAACAACAATAAAGGCGATACTGCTGCTGATGAAAATCAAACCGGAGAAATTTGCAGTAGCGGAAAATAAGATTTTCGTATTTTTTCCCTGCAGGAGTGTTTCATGAAATCTTTTTTCCTGGCGGTGGATATTTTCCTCTGCCTGATGGTTTTCCTTTGCCTTTACCGGGTAGTTTTCGGCCCGACACTGGGAGACCGTATCGTGGCCACCGGAGCCATTGGCACCAAGACCCTGACCATTCTGGTGATTATAGGCTTTTTGTATGGCCGGGTGGAAATGTTTTTGGACATAAGCCTGTCATACGCTCTGCTGAATTTCATCGGCACCCTGGCAGCCAGCAAATATTTTGAAGCAAAAAGAGAAATCTGATGCTAATGCGTGATATTATTGCCATAATAATGATCCTGATCGGCTGCTTTTTCTTCTTAACCTCTGTTATCGGCCTGTTGCGCTTTCCCGATATGTTCACCCGCATGCATGCCACCGGAAAATGTGACACCTTGGCGGTGCTGATGATTATGGCCGGACTGATCGTCCACCATGGAATCAACCTGGACAGCTTCAAGATGCTCCTGATTCTTGTATTTATCTATATTGCCAACCCGACGGCTACCCATGTGCTTTCCCGGGCTGCTTTCCGACTCGGGGTACAACCATGGACAAAGGATAAAAAATGATCTGGCAACTGGATTTATTTTTATTACTGTTTGTTATCATCTGTGCCCTGGCAGCCATCAACATCAAGGACCTGCTGAGTGCGGTAATAATTCTTGGCGCTTACAGCTTTTTCATGTGCCTGCTGTGGGCTGAAATGGGAGCGGTAGATGTAGCGTTCACCGAAGCAACGGTTTCCGCTGGAGTTGGCACAGTTCTTTTTGTGGCCGCAGTATTCAAAACCGTAAGGAGGTCAAAGGATTGATGAAGAACTGGTTTAAACTGATCTCTTGGGTTGCGGTCATCATGACTGGGGCCCTGCTGATTTACGGCATTCATGACATGCCGGCCTGGGGCGACCCAGATTCTCCAGCCAACGCTCATGTCTCACCACGCTATATCCTTGAAGCCACGGAAAAAACCGCCACGCCCAACATCGTTTCGGCGGTTCTGGCCGATTACCGGGGCTACGATACCTTGGGAGAGACAACAGTAATTTTCACGGCCGCGATCTCCTGTCTCTTTCTCTTGCGTCGCCGGGGAGGAAAAAAATAGATGCTCGAATATATTCTTGCCAAATATAATTTCTGGATCTACGTTGTCCTCATGATGATCGGTCTCTATGCCATGATGGGCAAGCGCAACCTCGTCAAGAAACTAATCGGCATGAATATCTTCCAGACCTCAATCATCCTCTTTTTCGTCTCCATCGGGGTCAAGAAAGGCGGTGCCACGGTTCCGATTATTATGGGACATGGTCACGGTCATGGCCAGCACCTCATCAAGGTAGCCGACTATCTCAACCCCCTGCCCCATGTCCTGATGCTGACAGCAATCGTCGTTTCAATCGCGACCACCGGGGTTGCCCTGGCAACTCTCATCCTTATATATAAACGTTACCACACCCTGGAGGAGGATGAGATTTTGGCAATCAGAAAAGATCCGTCTTCCTACAAAACACTTGGTTAAATAGTCAGTTGTACATAACTCCATACATTGTGGCGTCACAACTCATCCGTAGCCACAATCAATCTATAAACCTGTAAAAGAATAATATTTAATGATCGATCAGTTTCCCGCTTTAATCATCGTCGCCCCGTTGCTCGGGGCCTTCCTGACCCCGATTATCGGCTGGCGCTACCGTCAACTCTGCCGCCCCTGGGCGCTTATGATTCTGGCCATCCCGCTCTATGCTGCCGGCGGAGCGCTCTTGCAGGTTATCAGAAGCGGACCCTTCGGCTACAATCTGGGTGGCTGGGCACCGCCCTGGGGCATTGAATACCGAATCGATCACTTAAGCGGCCTGATGCTGGTTCTGATCGCGGCCATCGGCCTGCTGGCGGCAATTAACGCTAAACCCGGCGTCTCGATGGATCTTAAGGGCAAAGAACCCCATTTTTATACCCTTCTGCTTCTCCAGATTACCGGACTGATGGGCATTGTCATCACCGGCGATCTTTTCAATATCTTTGTCTTTCTCGAGATCTCTTCACTTTCCGGATACGGCCTCATCGCCCACGGTGAAGACGGTGCCCCGATGGCAACCTTTAACTACATAATTATCGGCACCATCGGTGCCAGTTTCTACCTGCTTGGAGTCGGTTATCTTTACATGGCTACCGGCTCCCTCAATATTGCCGATCTCGCGGCAATCCTGCCCAACCTTTACCATTCCAAGATGATTCTTGTTGGGTTTGCTTTTTTCACCACCGGTGTCGCCATCAAAATGGGGCTTTTCCCGCTTCACGTCTGGATGCCGGATGCTTACACCACGGCCCCGGGACCGGTCAGCACCCTGATTGCCCCCTTGATGACCAAGGTCGCAGCCTATATCATGATCCGCATCATGTTTACCCTCTTTCAACCCGACTTCTCCATCTCAGTCGTTCCCGTGGCCACGATTCTCGGCTGGATGGCGGTGGTTGCTATCATTGTCGGCGGCATCAAGGCCCTGGCCCAGACTGATATCAAAAGAATGGTCACCTATATCATGATAGCCGAGGTCGGCTATATCGTTATGGGGGTCAGCGTCATGAACAGACCAGGCTTGACCGGCGCCATTCTCCACATCGTCAATGATGCCTGCATGATCTTCGGCCTCTTTCTGATAATCGGGGCAATCTCTTATAAAGGCCACGGACGGGAAATCTATCACTTTCAGAATCTCAATAAAAAGATGCCCTTTACGATGGCGGCCTTTGTTATCGTTGCACTCTCGATGTGCGGCATCCCGCCGGCCTGCGGTTTCTTCAGTAAATGGTACCTGATTATGGGTACGATTGTGGCCAAACAGTGGGTTTTCTCGATTACATTGCTGTGCAGCAGCCTGGTTAATGCAGTTCTCTTCTTTCGCATCATTGAAAAAGCCTATCTCGCACCTTTGGGCGGCGGTGCCCATGGCCACGATGATGATCATGAAGAAGAGGTGATAGTTCGCGATGAAGCTCCGGCCAGCATGCTGATTCCCATCCTGATCACGGCGGCAATTATTATCATTCTCGGCCCTTTGAGCGGAAAAATCATTGCCGCGGTAATTCAACATGCAGTACCGGCGGCTTTTTAAGCCGCAAAAATGGTAGATATTTAACTTTATAAGGACTTGTAATTCATGGGTGAAGTGATCTATTCAGCGAAACCATTGTGGGCTGTACTGGTCTCAATGATTGCCGCTTTTCTGATCCTTTTGACTGGCGAAAAACACCGCAACCTCCGGGAAGGCTGGACCATCCTGGCGGCGCTGATCAAATTCGGTCTGGTCTTCTCCCTGATTGAACCCGTACTCGCGGGCAAAACCATCGAGTATACCCTGATCACCCTGCTGCCCGGGGTAGCTTTACAGTTTAGGGTCGATGCCTTTGGCCTGCTCTTTGGCGTCGTCGCGGCCACTTTATGGATTCCAACCTCTTTCTATTCCATCGGCTATGTCAGAACCCTTAAAGAACATGGTCAGAGCCGCTATTTTTTCTGCTTTGCCATGTGCCTCTCCTCGGCCATTGGCGTCGCCTTTGCCGGCAACCTCCTGACCCTGCTGATCTTCTATGAGATTCTGACTATCGCAACCTGGCCCCTGGTCGTCCACCATGAAGATGAAAGTGCGATCATGGGGGGACGCAAATATCTGGTCTATACCCTGACCGCAGGCTGCACCCTGCTACTGGCAATCGGTATCACCTACTCCTTGACCGGTACCCTCAATTTTACCAGCGGCGGTTTTATCGCCGGTCACGGTTCACCTGGTTTATTAATCCTTCTTCTGGCCATGTTCATTGCCGGCTTCGGAGTCAAGGCCGGAATCATGCCCTTTCATGAGTGGCTTCCGTCAGCCATGGTCGCCCCGACCCCGGTAAGTGCCCTGTTGCATGCGGTAGGCGTGGTTAAAGCCGGGGTTTTTGGCTGTGTCCGTGTAATCCTTTTTGTTTTCGGCCCGGAACTCCTGCACCAACTAGGCGTCTGGACCATTCTGGCCGGGGTTGTCGCTTTTACTGTGGTCGTGGCCGGATTGCTGGCTTTAGGGCAGGATCACCTCAAACGACGGCTGGCTTTCTCAACAATCAACAATCTCGCCCTGATAATCCTGGGCGTCAGCCTGTTGAGCAAAAACTCGATGACCGGCGGCATCCTCCATCTTGCCAACCACGCATTTATGAAGATCACCCTCTTCTTCTGCGCCGGAGCAATCTACGCCAAAACCCACAAGGACCATGTCAGCCAGCTTGATGGTCTCGGCCGGCAAATGCCTTTTACCTTTGCTGCCTTTACGATTGCCGCAATGGGGCTTTGCGGACTCCCGCCGGTCAATGGTTTTATCAGTAAATGGTTTCTCTGTCTTGGGGCCGTCGAGACTCACCAGATCATTTTTCTCTTTGTCATCCTGACCAGCGCTATGCTTGATGTCGCCTTTTTCTTTCCGATAATCTACAATGGCTACTTCAAAAAACCGCTACCCGATGTCGCGCCGAAAATCGATGAGGCACCAATGCTCATGGTGATCCCTTTATGCATGACGGCAATTTTCTGCATTATTTTAGGGATCATGCCCAATGCTTTTCTTAACTTCTTCAATATTGTCCGGCTCGCCGTGGCCAACGTTCTCGGAGGATGAGATGAAAACCATCCGGCGTCGCATCATGCTGGCAGCAATCCTTGCACTCTTTCTCTTAGGGCTTCTGTTTCCTAATCCGCACCCCCATTTCTGGTGGCAGAAGATCCCTGTATTCGATATTTTCTTCGGTTTTTTCGGCTCTATCCTGCTTATCGTCTTTGCCAAATGGCTCGGGCATAACTGGCTGCTTAAAGATAAGGACTATTATAATAATGATTAACCTGCCGCCGGCCTTTATCTACATCATCGGCGCCCTGCTGATCCCGCTGATCCGGGTACGTCGCCTGCAGCAGGCTGTGGCCCTGCTGATCCCGGTTCTCGCCATGGCCACTCTTTTGCGGATGCCACAGGGCGTCTACTGGCAGGTGCAGTTTCTTGACTATGAACTGATCTTGGGCCGGGTCGACAAACTGAGCCTGCTTTTTGCCTATATCTTCGTCATCATCTCCTTTATCAGCATGATCTACGCCATCCACATCAAGGAGATGGGCCAGCATGTCGCCGCCTATCTCTATGTCGGCAGCACCCTGGGAGTAGTCTTTGCCGGCGATCTCTTTTCGCTCTTTTTCTTCTGGGAAATCATGGCGGCGGCCTCGGTCTTTCTGATCTGGTACAACAAAACCCCAACTTCACTGATGGCCGGTTTCCGTTACGCCATGGTTCATCTCTTCGGCGGAGCGATCCTTTTGGGCGGGATTGTCATGCATATTTCAAGTACCGGCTCAATCGCCTTTAATCCTTTTGATCTGAGTACGCTGGCGGCCAAATTCATCCTTTTCGGCTTCCTCATCAATGCCGCGGTGCCGCCACTCCACGCCTGGCTGCCTGATGCCTATCCTGAAGGAACCATCACCGGCAGCGTCTTCATGACTGCCTTTACCACCAAAAGCGCGGTCTATGTTCTGGCCCGCTCCTTTGCTGGAACCGAAATCCTGGTCTGGCTCGGAGCGATCATGGCCGTCTACGGGGTCATCTATGCAATCATTGAAAAGGATATCCGCCGCCTGTTATCCTACCACATTGTCAGTCAGGTCGGTTACATGGTCTGTGCCGTCGGACTCGGCAGCGAAATGGCGCTCAACGGCGCCGGAGCCCACGCCTTCTGCCATATTATCTATAAAGCGGTCCTCTTCATGGGGATGGGAGCAGTTATTCAGGTTACCGGCCGCCGCAATATCCTTGACTTAAAAGGGCGTAATCTTTATCGCAAGATGCCGATTACCCTGGTGCTCTATATGGTGGGGGCGTTCTCAATCTCGGCGGTGCCTCTCTTTAACGGTTTTGTCAGCAAAACCATGATTGTGGCTGCCGCCGGCTACGGCCATCGTCCGGTTATTGAACTGATGTTGCATCTGGCCTCAGTGGGTACATTTTTAAGTGTCGGCCTCAAACTCCCCTGGGGGGTCTGGTTCGGCAAACCGGACGGCAGTGAAGATGAAATTGCTGATGTCAAAGAGCCACCTTTGAACATGCAAATAGGTATGGGTTTAGGCGCTCTACTCTGTGTGATCACCGGAATTTTCCCCCAAACCCTCTATAAACTGCTGCCCTACGAGGTCCATTTTCACCCCTACGCTCCGAGCCATGTCGTCGCCTCATTGCAACTATTGCTGCTGACTCTGGCCGGGTTCTGCATCTATATTGACAAACTGATGGCCGGCAAGAAATCAATCAGCCTCGATACCGACTGGTTTTACCGGATCTTCGGCTGGACAGTACTACTCTTCTGCCGTTACCCGTTAAATCGTTTTCGCAACCTTGTCCAACTCGCCTTCGCCGACAAAACCGAGATCGCCGCACGTTTAAGCAAACACCCTTACGCCCTGCTTGAAATTGTCTGGTATGCACTCATTGGTCAGGAAAAATCAATGACTGAACTCCTCCAACGTACCTATAACGAAAAGGATTACCGAGTGCCGATCGGCATCGGGGTCTGCGCCTCCCTGATTTTTCTCTTCCTCTATGCCCTGATCTATATGCGGGTCGCAGGATGAGTCTTACCGGATTACGCTTTGGCAGGAAACGATTTAGTCACGGTTCTGATTACAAACCGGGTCAACCTGAATAATTTTATCTCGTTTAAAAGAAAGATTAAATAATTTTTTCTCAATTTCACCATCCGGCAAAACCGAGGTGATACCAGTCATCATCGGGAAGTTCTGCACGGCCAACAACTTTTCCCTCAATGTCGATGAATTAATCCCTTGTCCATCTTGATGCAGTAAAGTCAAAACCTGATGGATCAGCACCATGGTATCGTAGCCATAGGCATCATAAATCGAAGCTGTTTCAGCAAACATTAATTCATATTGATCCCGGTATTCAACCAATTGCTGTGGTTCAGCACATTCATGGCAAAAAGCATCCACAAACAGAGACCCTTCCACCTGATCTCCCGCGTCTTCGGCAAGTTTTGGTGAATTCCAGCCCCGGGTACCAAAAAAACGGCTATCCACAAGATCGTAAAAAGCCAGCTGGGGAACCAGCAATCGAATTCTTTGGTAAAAATCTGGAATAATGATCCCGGAAAAATCCAGCTCAAGGATCGGCCGGTACATGAACTCCCCATCCTCCCCGGATTTTTCAAACAGTTCCTCTGCCTCCAGACCGATTTCTTTAGCCAGTGTCAGAGCTGAATCTGGTGTCCCGTTTTTCTCATCTTCCACTAAAGCTTTCTGTTCCTTCGCCCAGGATTCATAAGCCTTTTTCTGCCGTTGGTATTCAGCGTACTTTTCCACGCCGATCAATTCTTTGATACTGCGCCCATAGTCCTTGCTAGTCGGGTCATAACTGACAACCCGCACCAGTTCAGCCCCCCACTGTCGCGCACATTTCCTGAATAGCTTTGCCGCCTGGCGGCCATAATAGGTGGAAGGATACAATAATGCCAACGAGGTAAGTCCCAGGCGCTCCACCGCCAGTTCCATAATTTGTTTCGCCTGGTTCTCCATAGTCAGAAAATGCTGAAACACATGATCTCCACGGGACGCGATTCCAGAACGCGGGGTGAGGGTTATAATATCAATCCCTCGACTTTCTGCTTCAGCCGCGGCATAAAGAGCTGCCTGACCGGTCACCGGCCCCACCAACAGACTGACTCCCTCATCATCAACCAGTTCGCTGACCAGTTCCCTGGCCCGGCTACTATCTCCGCCAGTATCACGTATCAGGAGCTTTATTCCTGAATCATGACTTTCCAACGGATTATCATGAAAAACCTGCAGAGCCAGTTCCATCCCCAGAAGAATTTTATTACCATAATCTGCATATTCTCCCGTCAGGGGTAAAAGACAACCAACCGTAAAAAACGGTCGTTCAACCCCCGATAAATATGATTGCAGCAATTGTTCATAGTGATCTCTCGCAGCTTCTGACAGGGAACAATTGGTAAGGATATCCTTTAAGATGGGAACATAGTCACCGGCCTGTAACTGATTTTCATCCAGGGCAGCAAAAATCTTTTCCAATACCTGGCAGCGAAGCTCATTGTTCTGTTCCCAACCCTTTAAATTCTGCAATGATTCCAAAGACATCTTGTCAAGCAAGCGCAGCAGCCACTGGCGCAGGTCCGGGCGCAGTGAATCCAGATAGGGATCATGAACCTGTTCATACGCTCCCAGATAATCCCCCTCAAATTCAAGCTGTCTTGCCTGCCGCTCCCATGCCGATTCCCGGGTTTCACCATACTTGCCCTGTCGCCCAGCCTGGGTGATGGTTGATTGGCGAACCGGAGGAGCAACACAGGACGACAGACAAAAAACAAAGAAAATCGCCAGAATCGGAAAGAAAACGTACCGAGCTACTTTATGAAAGTTCTGGACCATATTTTATTAAACTCCTGTTCATAGCGTGAAGCCAGGGAAACCGAATCAATCACCAGAAGATTTTCATAATTCCAGCGTTCGGCGGACACCGTCCAGTTATAGGAACCAGTGACCACCAGATGCCCATCGATCACCGCAAACTTATCATGCATCAAGCCATAGGATATTTTCTTTCCTTGACGCCGCAATCCGCGGGCATAACGGACGGCAATACCCCGTTTAGACAAATAAAACCCTTTGGAATATTCGTTT
>DQWO01000158.1 GCA_011042595.1 Pseudomonadota bacterium | reverse complement strand
TTCCAGGGCTGCCAGGTCATCGCTGATCAGGATCAGGCCTTTTTCCGTTGCTCCCAGAGCTTTTTTCACCAGGGCTTCAAATTTACCGGCATCACCACTGGCATTCTGTACCGCCAGCAGGTTGGCTTCCAGCATCAGCCCGACCCGCTCAAAAGAAACTGTGTTGAGGTTGTTGATTTTGGCATCCACTTCATCGTCAGTCATGGCATCAGTAACCAGCACGGCAATGGCGGTGGGATTAATAAAGGTTTTTTCATGCCGGTACATGACCAGCTCTTCCCCGACTTTAACTGCCTTATCACCGGTGCCGATTCCTACTCCACGAATTGGCGGCGCGGGTGCTTCACTCAGTAGAGCTTTAGCTTCATCGGATACGTATGGACATTTGTCCAGCTCAGCTTTACCCGCTGCCAATTGCATGGCAAAAGCCAAACATGTGGGGCTGCCACATTCCTTACAATTAGTTTTGGGGAGCATTTTGAAAATTTGGATTCCAGTGAGTCCCATTCACTTATCTCCTTTCGTATTTGGTTTGATTGCTGCCCCCCCACTCTCCTGTAAACCGCGAAGAGAGATGAGGAAAATGTTATATCCGGCCAGGTCTTCTGGCTGACGGATCATCCTACTTACCGTGCCTTCCCAAACATGCTTGCTCAGTGGTTCGTTACGGTTTTCGTCCCCGATCACAGCGGCGGGTCCGCTCCCGATTTGCACGGGATTCCCTTAGACCAGATAAAAGTTCCTTATTTAAGTACCATTTGTTACATCAACGGATCCATCTCAAGGGCTGGATGTCCAACTTCAGTCATGAAGGCCATCACTTCCTCTTCGGTACAGCCGTTTTCTTCGGTGGCGATCATGTCGTAAAAATTGGGGATGCCAATCTCTTCACCACGTTTATCAATCATTTCCTTTGAAGCTTCTTTCAGTGCTTTTGGCAGCCAGGCCAGGCGTTTGATGCCGCCTTCAGCCGAGATGAACTTTTTACTGCCGACATAAAATTTAGAAATTCCGACAAATCCTGGAGTCTGCAGTCCACCGCCAACGGTACCGGCCAGGGTAGAGAACGGCATGCCGCAGGGGGTCTCGCCGGTGTAATCCCGGTCAACCACCATGATCGCGTTAGCCGCAAATAAACAGGCGCCAATAGCTTCAAAGCAACCGCAGGAAGTCATGGGATCTTCCATGATCGAGTAGGCGGCGAAACTTTCAAAGGCATTACCGGACGCGGGGACAACAAATTCGTCAACCCCTTTCCATTTGCCCAGGCGCTCATCAATGGTATCACCTTTTTCAATCGGCTGATTGGGGCCGTGGGGGTTGATCTCATAGGAAGCCCGACAATCCAGCCAGTTGTAGGCACCGCAGAGGCCGGGACGTTCAGGAGTAACCACACAGACATGGGTCGGTGCAAATGACTGACACAGGGTACAGGAATAAAAGGTATCGGTGGTTTCGTCGATCATGTCGGCCAAGCGATTATCACGCTGTACCCAAGTTTTGCGGGCAACTTCCAGCAGCTCTTTCACCTTTTCTTCCTCGGTGTAGATGGTTACCTGGACTTTGTCAACGATGGCGCCAAATTCATTGTGCATCTTGGCATGGAGGATGGTCCCGAAATTTTTCAGGGTAAAACCGGCGTCAAAAGCTTTTTTGGAAACCCTCATCCAGACAATATCACGCTGACCGATATGGAGCACGCCTTCGGCGCCGTTCAGCAAATGGTGACATTGACGTTCAAGGATCGGCTCAAAATCTTCCTGGAATTTACGCCCGGCCAGTTCAATCCAGATACCGATGGGCAACAGACCGCCGGCTTCCACATCCTTCATATCGGGGCCAACTACGGTAAATTTACCATCTTCTACCTCATCCAGAGGTTTGGAATAGGCAAACTCAAAGCCCATGGATTTCGGGCCGCCAAGCTCAACATGCATGGCATCTTTCTTGATCCGTTCCCCTTCGAAGGCCGGACCGTAGGATACCGGGATATCGATTTTGGACACGGTAATTTTCAGACCGCGGACTTCAATTCCCTTGGTAACAATTTCTTCCTGGGGAATATTAGTGACCACGTGTTCGTAGGTACAGACACCGGTGGGCAGAACTTCAGGAAAATCGGTATCGGCAATGACCGGAACCGCAAAGTTAATCGCCCCGCAGGCGGCAGCGTACTGTTCATCAACAACCTCATCAAGGGCCAAGATAAAAGCAAAAATACGATTCTTAATGTATTTAAGCACGTTTACATGGTCCCCAGGGGTCTTGCCGCCGAAAGTCAAGGCTGCTTTGACGGCGAAGCCGATGGCGTGGATGGCGGCTGAGTGGTCATAGCCAAAAGGTACCAGACGGGTATTCCAGCCGATCTGAACGCCACCTTCAACCAATTGCTGGGCAAAGGAAACCCCATTGGGGCTATGACTGGCCATGAACACATAGATGCTCTTCTCCTGCAGTTCCTTGGCAATCTTGATTGCGGTCTCCACATCCTTGGCGGCACCGACAATGGCGGCAAAACCGGGAGCCGAACCATCAACGAATTCCACTCCGCGTTTCCGCAGAATGATATCGTCGGCGGCACCCAGCCAGATGTCGGGATCGGTTTCTTCCGGATCTTCTTTGGATGCCAGGTAAGGGCAGGGATCTTCCAGGTATTTGAGTGCTTCCTCAAGATCGAAAGCAAAAGCTGTAGCCATACCGGAATCCAGCCCCGGACCAAGATAGGGCAGCCAGCAATCTTCTGCCGGGACTTCCGCCAGCAGCTCGCGACATTTTTTGATTATTGCGGGCATATCGCCGAGGGTCTCGACTTTTATGCCGGTGATGCCATAGATGGTTGGCAGATAGTAAGCGGTATTTGGCAAACCAACCGCTTTATCCACACCATATTTTTCGATGGCGGCATTGACTTTCCCTTCGACCCGGTCAACTACCACATGAGATCCGCGGATACCGGCACCAATAACTATTCTGGACATAATCTTTACCTCCCGCAGGCTTCTTGCCCGCTTTGTATAAATGAAAAATGGACTTACATTAATTCATCAATAATTTCTTCGGTCAGTTTGACCGCGTGAGGATTGCGCATGATCAGCAGATTGCTGCCGGAGAGCAGCATGTCAATCGCGGTCATGGCTTCCCACAAGACGCCCCGTTTTTCCATATCGGGACCGAAAGCCGGTTCTTCCACATCTGTCAATTTTACTTCACGGGATTTCCAACATTCCTTGCCCATATCATTGATCATCGGGCACTGCATTTTTTCATCGTTCTGGGACAAGGCGGCCAGGGAAATCCGCTCCATGACCGAGTAGGTATATTCAACCCCGTAGCCCAAAGCCCCGGTTGAAGGTTCCATGATGATTTTTTCCAGCGGCAGTCCCAGGTTGCCGATCAGGATATTCATCTGTTTGGCCATGTTGACGTCGATGGGACTCTGGGAAACCACACAGTGTCCATAACCCAAAGCGGTAGCGGCAATCTTTTTGTAATTTTCTTCCACCGCCGGGCCAATCAGCAGGTTCATGCCGGCACAGGTTTCACATATCTTGGCCAGAACCTCACCATCCTTTTCCACATTGCCGCTGCCCCAGACCATTAACGGTACGGAGATGGCTTCAGCCACCTTTTTCGTCAGGTCGGCGGCATAATCGGCATCCCGGTTTTCGCCGTTGGGATCGGTGCCAAGCAGCTGCAGGCAGATCATCTTGGCCCCATAGTCTTCAACATTCTTTTTTGCCCAGGCGACTGGATCGTTGATCACATCCTTGAAAGGATCAACCACTGCGGCCGGCCATTCCGGATCTACCACATCATAAACTTCCATGGCGATAATGGGTTTATTCCCCAGATCTCCATCGAATGAACAAAAAGGCATGCTGGCCTGTCCGCCAACCAAAACCTTCTTGTCACCGGCACCGACTTCCATTTCTCTCATTTTGCCGGAATATTTTTCCGACACTGCTGCAAATGCCATGTTTCTGTTCTCCTTTCCTTAAGGTTGTTTTATTCTTATATGTTATTTGTACTACCAGTACAACGAATTGTATACTGCATATTGGATGCGAGAGAAGAAGTATTCTATAGTTTATTTTTATTGCAAATACAAGGGAAAAATTGCCGCCATAATTTCACTTAATCCACGGTATGATATAGCATCATCCGGGATCTCCACCGTGGGTTTTCCCTCCCGGTCAAACTGGGCAATAACAGGGTCTTCCGGGATGACTCCGGCCAACTCGAGCCCCAGTTTCTCGATCAGCTGATGGGCTTCTGCGGAAATCCCTTCTTCGGGAGCCCGATTGATAACCAATGCCAGTTTTTTAATATTCAGCCGCAGCTTTTCAATCAGTTCCTTGATGCGGCCGGCTGTGCGGATGCCCCGCAGGCTGGGATCGGATACCACCATCAGCAGATCGATGTCCTTGGTCAGTAAACGGCTCAGGTGCTCCAGTCCCGCTTCATTATCCATGACCACATAATCATATTCATTAATCATGAAATCGATGAATTTTTTACACAAGGCGTTGGCATAGCAGTAACAGCCCGCGCCTTCGGGCAGGCCCATGACCAAAAGATCATAGGTTCCCGTTTCCACCAGTATCTTTTGGATGTTGTACTCCATATAGGCTTCTTTAGTCATGCCGAGTGGGACTTCGGTTTTCATTCCTTCCCGCAGGTCACCGATTGTGCCGGGGACTTCAACTCCCAGGACTTCACTTAAATTGGCATTGGCATCAGCATCGACAGCCAGAACCGGTTTCAGGCCTTTTTCAGCCAGGTAACGCAGCAGGAGGCCGGTGAGTGTTGTTTTTCCGGTGCCCCCTTTACCGGCAACGGCGATGGATTTTCCCATATTAATTTATTACCTCTTGGATTAAATGGTCAGTTGTTTAGTGCTTTACTCCTGAAAGGCTGTCACTCTTTTCAGTACCCCCCTTGAGGGGTGTAAAAAACAAGAAATTGTCGGGAATGCATTCAGGATGTTCGGGCTTGGCTCATAGCGGCATTGGGTGCCTAACGAATCACCACGACGGTGATTCGCGGCACACACCTCGGAGCGGCACACGATGTGCCGCGAGAATGAGCGAGAGCCATGACGGAACATCCCGATACCTTAATTTGGGTTGCGGGCGTTAAACCCGCCTTAGTTATTCCCTTCCAGCATTTTCATCACGCCCGGGAAAGCATTAGTATCAGTGTGGGGCAAAAACAGGGCCGCCACATATTCATCCATGAATTTCATGTTATTTGCCAGTTCAATATTGGTCATCATATCTGAAACCCGCTGGGCATCTTTCATCATCTCACGGGAAAAAGATACCAGCCTGGCGCCCAAGAGAGCCCCATTGCCCACAAACATGAATTTATCCGTCGACAATTCAGGCAGGAGACCGATAAAAATGGCTCTTTCCAGGTTAATAAACTGGCCAAAACCACCGGCGATGATCACCCGATCCAAATCGTTGAAGCTCAAGCCCACGCTTTCCAGCAGGATACGACAGCCGGCGTAAATGGCCCCCTTGGTACGGATAAGATTGTCAATATCTCCTTCAGTCAGGACAATGTCGCCAATCCCTTCGGCAGCTTGTTCCGCGGAAACCAGAACAAATTCCCAGCCATTATCCCCTTCACGTACCCTTGAGGTTTTAAGGGTGCGATCAAACTTACCGTTGGGTTCAATAATTCCGGTCAGCAAGAACTCGGCGGCCGCATCAATGAGGCCGGAGCCGCAGATCCCCAGTGGTTTCTGGTTGCCGATGGTGATGACCATGGGCTCAAAGGTTTCGGGATTAATGCGCACCTGCTCGATGGCTCCCTGGGAAGCGCGCATGCCATTTTTTACCCCGCCTCCTTCAAAAGCCGGGCCGGCGGAACAGGAAGTGCAGACCAGCCAGTCACAGTTTCCCAAAACGATTTCGCCGTTGGTGCCCACATCAATGAACAGGGTTAGTTCATCACGCTGGAAGATTCCCGAACCCAGGACCCCAGCGACGATATCACCGCCAACATAAGATGAAACCAGGGGAAAGGTATAAATGTGAATGTAGTCAGGTAAATTGATCCCAATTTCCAACGCCCTTACCGGTGGAAAGAAATTGGCCGTTGGTACATAGGGGTCTTCCCGGATATACTTGGGATCGATGCCGAGGAGCAGTTGGGTCATAGTGGTATTGCCGGCTAAAACCAGATGGGAAATCTGGTCATTTCTGATGCCGGCACTTTCCAGCAGGTGGGCGATGATTTCATTGATATCCGCGACAACTGCTTGCTGCAGGGCCTCCAATCCACCTTTTTTCTGCGAATGGACAATGCGGCTGATAACATCTTCGCCGAAACCGACCTGGGAATTATACCTGGCATCCTCAGCACAGAGATTCTCACTGTCGGTATCCGTCGTGTTGCTATGGGCAATGCGACACTCTTCCAGATTCAGCAATTGCCCTTTGACCGTCGTTGTTCCCACGTCGATAATGATAGAATAGTTATCCTTGGAGGTATCCCCGGGCTCCAGGTCGATGAGTTTAAAGCCTTTGGGGTTATAGACCAGGGTGACTGTAACTTTCCAGTCTGCCTGCCGCAATACCTGGCTCAGACGCTGGAGTAGATGAAAATCAGTGGATATACGATCATATTTATAGCTTTTCTTTATCTCCCGCATCAAACGGCCGAGATCACTCATATTGTCATCGGCGGTTGGCGGGGGCAACTCCAGGTAACATTTGAAAACCGCCGGGTTGATGCTCAATCCCTGGACCAGGGTGTTGAGATCCCGGGCTTTAAGGATATGGCGCTGGCCGCCAGTTTTCCGTTTCAGGGCGGAATTGTCAATGCGGGATTCCGGCGGGATGGTGATGGTCAGGTCATCAATGACCTGAGTGCGGCAGGCCAGCCGATAGCCCTGCTGCCATTGCTCATCACTTAATTTTTCCGAATGTTCTGACTCAACCTTGCCTTTGTCGATGATAATCTTGCATTTTCCGCAGGTGCCATTGCCGCCGCAGGAAGCATTGATATGAACACCGGCGGCCATCGCCACCCGCAGCAGATTTTCCCCATGACGATAGACGTCAACGGTGATGTTGTCGGGCTGAAAGGTTACCTGATGAATAGGTTCCGGCATGAGGCAGAAGTTACTTTCAAATGAGATATCGTTTTATTGCAATATTCCTAAAAACGAAAAAACCTGAAGCGACGATCTCCCTGGTGGAGGGTCACTTCAGTGTCATAAAAGGAAAACAGTTACCGGGGGCAGCCTGTTAAAGCCGCCCCCGGTAAGCGATGTGAGATGTTATAAGTTAGAACAAGCCTTTCACCTGGCCGGTCTCCGTGTCGACGTCGATGCGGCGGTAAGCCGGATCGGACGCGGTTCCAGGCATCAATTTAATGGTGCCACCCAGTGGGACGCAGAATCCGGCACCCTGGTAGATCAGGACGTCGCGGATCGGGAAGGTGTAGCCTGTTGGCCGGCCCTTGAGGGTCGGATCATGGGACAGGGAGAGATGGGTTTTTACCATGCAGGTTCCCAGCTTGGACAACTCAGGATCATTGTCGATCATTTCGATCTTTTTCAGGGCCTCATCGCTGAAAGAGGCACCATCGGCACCATAGACTTCGGTGGCCAGCAGTTCGATCCGTTCCTTGAGTGGGGTAGTGTCTTCATAGAGAAGTTTGAATTCACTCGGTTCATCACAGGCTTCGATAACTGCATGACACAACTCCTGAGCGCCTTCACCGCCATACTGCCAGTGTTTGGATACCGCGCAACGAGCACCGGCGGCTTCAGCCTGCCTTTTTATTTCGGCGATTTCGGCATCGGTGTCGGTATAGAAGCTGTTGATGCAGACCACCGGGGTAACCCCGGCTTTTTTGACTGTTTCAATGTGGGCGATGACGTTGCAGCAGCCCTTTGCAACCAAGTCGACATTCTCCTCAACATATTCCTTAGCCAGCGGTCGGCCGGGGACTACTGCAGGACCACCACCGTGCATTTTGAGGGCGCGGACGGTAGCGACAATGACTGAGCAGTCAGGAGTCAGGCCGGAGAAGCGGCATTTGAGGTTCCAAAATTTTTCGAAACCGATATCCGCACCAAAACCGGATTCGGTCACATGATAATCACCCAGCTTCAGGCCGATGCGGTCAGCAATAATGGATGACTGGCCGATGGCAATATTGG
The DNA here is from genome assembly GCA_011042595.1 of Pseudomonadota bacterium. Classification (GTDB taxonomy): domain Bacteria; phylum Desulfobacterota; class Anaeroferrophillalia; order Anaeroferrophillales; family Anaeroferrophillaceae; genus DQWO01. The sequence continues at coordinate 1,042 of DQWO01000158.1, read as the reverse complement.
CAAAAGGACCGGCATGAACGAAAACCGGCTGTCCTTCAACGGTCTGCAGCAGGTTAGGATTAAGAGCTTTGACCATCCAGGCGGTCATGGCGCCGCCGACGTCAAGATCATCGGTGGTTACCGGTTTGCCGGTTTTTGAGTAGGCGACGATGATTTTGCCCATCCGCTCACGCAGATCTTTGAGATCTTTGGCCACGGCCAGGATGGCCATGATTTCCGAAGATACGGCGATGGCAAAACCTGATTCCATCACCATGCCGTCAAGCCGGCCGCCTAGGCCGATGACGATGTTGCGCAGTGACTGGGCGCAGAAGTCAAGAATCCAGCGGACTTCAACCCGGTTGGGATCGATATCCAACCGTTTGAGGTTCTTTTTGGCCAGGAATTCATCGGTGTTATTCTGTTCATGCTGCATCCTGGAGGTCAGGGCGACCATCATCAGGTTGTGGGCATTCATGATGTTGTCGATATCGCCGGTCAGTCCCAGAGAAAACGGAGTCAAGGGGATGGTCTGGGCCAGGCCACCGCCGGCTGCTGAACCCTTGATATTGAAAGTTGGGCCGCCGGAAGGCTGGCGGATAGCGCCGACTACGTTCTTACCCATCAGCCCAAGGCCCTGAACCAGACCCATGCTGGTGGTGGTTTTTCCTTCGCCCAGCGGGGTCGGGGTGATGGCGGTGACGTTGATATATTTACCGTTGGGACGATCACCCAGGCGTTCAAGTACTTTCATGTAGTCGACTTTAGCCACATACTTACCCATGGGGATCAGTTCTTCACCAACCAGTCCCAGTTCGTCAGAAACCTGTTGAATCGGTTTCATCAATTCTTTTTCCGCCAAGGCTGCAATCTGCCAGTCAGCCATGTTCGGAGCATCAAACTTCGTAAAATCAAGTCCCATTTTTTCCTCCTGTAAATAATGATAAGATGTAAAGGAATAAACCCTGCAAACAAATAAAAAGGACAACGTTGACATGGTGTCAGGTTGCCCTTCGCTAGCTAGAATATTAAAGCGCGATCAATACTTGTGTCTAAATTATAC
>DQWO01000214.1 GCA_011042595.1 Pseudomonadota bacterium | reverse complement strand
CCCACAGATGAGACCTCAGGAGGGAGCTGGTGGGCGTGTAATCAAAGTGGATTGTTGGTTTTTTTAACCAACCGCTGGAATGGTCTGCCGCCTGACGACAGCAAAATATCCCGGGGACATTTGGTTTTTGATCTGATTCAAAGTGATTCCCTATCCACTGCCAGAAAGTGGTTGCTGACTGCCGATTTAGCTCAATACAATCCTTTCAACCTCCTGGTCCTGACCCGCTCTGGTGGTTTTATCGCCGGTAATTATCCTGCTTTTGAGGAAGTTTCCCTATTTCCCGGATTTCATTTTATTGGTAATGGCCCCTTGGTTTGTGATCAGACGATTAAAAGTAAGATGGCTCGGCGTCAATTCAATCGTTGGGCCGAAGAAGATGTAAATATGGATAGTATCATATCCGGTTTCAGAAGAATGCTGCGCACCTCTGTTCCCCAGGAATCAATCCCCCCTCTGGGATTTAATGTAAAACTGGATGAATATGGAACCACCTCTTCTTCCATCCTGGCCTTTTCCGGCCATCAGCAGCCGGAAGTTCTCTGCTTTTATGCCGCGGGAAATCCTTTGCATACGCCCTATACTGATTACTCTTCCATGACTCTTCTCTGTTGATTTAAGGGCTCTCTCAAAAATAACTTCACATTTTGGCATCTCATCTTCAGGCTGTCTTTGCACGATCCTCATTCGCAAAGTCCTCAAAATAGCTTGCTATTCCTGCGGCTTTACTCAATCGGATCGCACAAATCAAACCCAAATCTGAGCGCCAATTCCGCGAATTTATTTTTGAGCGAACCCCAAGGCTTTTATCGCTACTCTATTTTGCTGTTGTGTGGTATGAGTCGCACCGATACAATTTATTTAATGTTCATCCGGAAACATTCATTTCCTGATGAACGTTTTCAGCGATCAGCCATTAGCTGTCAGTAAAACGTTGGAAAAACAAATGGTTAAGCTGATTGCAGAAAGCTGAGAGCTGATTGCCCATCCGGAAGCAGTGGTTTCCGGATGGAAACTATTTAATCTGACTTTGGAGTAATATCCCTATGACCTCATTTGCCGAACTTGGTTTAGATGCTGATCTTCTCAAAAGTCTCGATAGCTTGGGTTTTTCCACTCCCACGCCGGTTCAGGAAGAGGTGATCCCGTGCCTTCTCAAGCTGAAGGATGATCTTGTCGGTCTTTCCCAGACTGGAACCGGCAAGACGGCGGCTTACGGTTTGCCTCTTATTCAGTTGCTCGATCGGGCACAGATGAAAACCCAGACCCTGATCCTCTGTCCGACCCGGGAGCTCTGCGTTCAGGTAACCAAGGATCTGCATACTTTTTCCCGTTATCTGGCGGGAGTGAAGATTGTCGCGGTCTATGGTGGTGCCAGTATTGTAACCCAAAGCCGGCAATTACAGCAGGGTGCTCAGATTATTGTGGCTACCCCGGGGCGTCTTCTGGCCTTTATTAATGAGAAAAAAGTTGATCTAAGGGCTATTCGGGCAGTCGTCCTGGACGAAGCTGACGAGATGTTGCAGATGGGTTTTCAGGAGGATCTGAATGCCATCCTGGCGGTGACTCCGGCAACCAAAAAGACCATTCTCTTCTCGGCGACGATGCCGCGTGAAGTGGTTACGATTGCCAACCGGTATATGAAGAACCCGGTCGAGGTGACGATCGGGGAACGTAATCAGGGAATCGAGAATGTTCATCATATCTACTACTTGACGGCGGAGAAAAACCGTTACCAGACGCTGAAGCGGATTGCCGACAGCAATCCTGATATCTATGCCATCATCTTTTGTCGCACCCGCCAGGAGACCAGGGAGATAGCTGAAAAGCTGATCGAGGATGGTTACAATGCCGATGCCTTGCACGGCGAACTCTCTCAGGGGCAGCGGGATGCAGTTATGCACAAGTTCCGGCGGCGAAATCTGCAACTGCTGGTGGCCACCGATGTCGCGGCCCGGGGCCTCGATGTCAAGGACCTCAGCCATGTGATTAACTATAATCTGCCCGATGATGCCTCCAGCTATACGCATCGCAGCGGACGCACCGGACGGGCCGGTAAGGAAGGGGTTTCGATCGCTATCATTCAGCCGCGGGAGAAGTATAAGCTCAATCAGATCGAAAGACGGCTTAAAAGGAGGTTTGAGCAGGGTCGGATTCCCACTGGTCAGGAGATCTGCCAGCTGCGGATGCTGCATTACCTCGATAAACTCAAAAAGAGGGAGATTGATACCACTCATATTGAGCCCTTTTTGCCGGCTATTTTCGAGAACCTGATCCCTTTGGAGCGGGAGGAACTGATTAAACGTTTTGTCCTGGCCGAGTTTGCTCCGATTTTGCGCTCTTACCGAAACGCTCCTGACCTTAATATCAGGGAGCGGGAGGTCAAAAGCCGCCACGAGCGCAGCGAACGAAGGAGCAGTGACAAACGCTACACGACTGCCACGAAAGGCCGGGAACAGTTTACCCGTTTTCACCTCAATGTCGGCAAAAGGGACGGGGTTAATCCCGGTCGTTTAATTGGCGAGATCAATGATGCGACTGCCGATGGGCGTAGAGTCCAAGTCGGGCGTATCGAGATTTTGAAAAACTGCAGCCTGCTAGAGGCTGACAGCCGTTCTGAGGCCGAGATTCTGCATGCCTTTTCCAACCTTATGATCAATGGCCGCCGGGTTGTGGCCAGGGTTGGCGGTGAGAATGAGAAGATTACATCCCGGCCAGCACGCCCCGCCTGGAAAAAGCGCAAGCAGGACAGAAAGCGTAAATGAGGTTAAAAATTGACCAGATAACCTGATTTCCGGATGAATTTCCGGGTCAGATCCAGTGCGGTCGGATGTTCATAAACCTCACCCTCAGGAGTTATTCCCCGAATTACGCCATCGTCAAAAAACCAGCCGAGCAGCAAAAGCCCTCTCTCCATACGTTCTGTGCAAGCTGACAAATCAGGATTACTAAAAGCTTTGGGCGCCGGCAGGGAAATTTGGTTTTTCTGCAGGGATTTGATAAAATTTATTATGCGGCTCAAGCGCAGCAGGGTTGCCACTTCGCCGCGGTTTGTTGTATGGCTGAGGGGCAGGGCGCTGGAACGTATCAAGGAGAGATGCGGCGGCAGGATGCCAAAGTCGGCAGCACGGCGGTAATCAAGGCTGCCCGGGGCCGGATAGAAGACTGATAAACCGACGATGGTGTTTTGCCGTTCCAGGCGCAAAAGGTCATTAAGGCTGGTTTCTGCCTGCTGTCCTGGTGCTCCGGCAATAATATAGGAGACGGCATCGAGACCGTGCTTTTTACAAAGTTTCAGCAGTCGATCATGGGCATGGCCGACGTCCGGGCGACGAAACTGTTTAAGCTGCTGGCTATCAAAACTGCCCACCGCCAAATTAAGGGTTCGAAAACCGGCTTTGCGCATTGCTACAATCATGGTTTCATCAAGAGACGGCGGATAGAGCCCGTTCATGGCCCGCAACTCAAAATCACGTTTCTTCCGCAAGGCTGAAATACCGGTTAACAAGTCCATAAACCAGGACCTGTTGATGGTCAGGTTCTCATCTTCGAAATCGATAAAGCCGACATTGTCACGGGAAACGGCGAGCTCGATTTCCCGTAGTACGGATGCGACACCTCTTCTTCGGTAGGGCAAGCCACTATCAGCACTGACGGCACAGTAGCTGCAGCGCAAAGGACAACCCCGACTGGCCATAATGACTGCACTTCCCCGCTTCTTCCGCCGGTAGAATGACTGTTTCAACAGCTGGGTTGCCGGCAGCGGTCGGGAATCCAGCTTGCCTATGACTGCCGGTTTCACCATATGCAGACTGCCATCTTCCCGGCGCCATACAAGACCAGGAATATTGACTAATTGTTCCTGATCCGCAGCGCGTCCTTTTTTGACCACCGCTGCCAGCCTTGATAGAGCCACCTCTCCTTCCCCTCGGATGACAAAATCGACGGCTTTACATTTCATCACCGTTTCCGGCAGGACAGTGGCATGGTGGCCGCCAACCACAATGCAGCAGTCGGGATGATGTTTTTTGATGGTAACCGCAGCCTCCAGGGCACTTTTGTAATAAGGGGTAAAGAGAGCTGAAATACCAACAAGAAAAGCCCCCGATTGCTGAACCAGCTGTCCCAGGTGGACAAAACTGAAACCGAAATGTTTATAGTGGTGAAAAAGAGCGAATGGTGAGGCATCCGGTTTCCCGTAATGTTGCGCCAGGTAGGCCATCTCCTGAGGCCAGGGAATGATTTTACTCTTGTTTGTTGCCAGGGCATCGATAATGGCGACCGAAAATCCCTGTTCTTCGAGACTTGCGGCTATGCAGGCCAGACCATAAGGAATGGTTCTTTTGGCAGTCAGGAAAAAATCTTCGATTGGCGGCTGGACCAGAACAATGTCAGGCATGGAGAGTTTACAGCTCCCTGAATAGTTGATGGATTACCTGTTTAGTCAAGTTTATGAGTTATGAAAAAACAGCTTGCAAAAATTTCATTACAAAGGCTGTTCCGGCATGGCTCTCGCTCATTCTCGCTGCACATCGTGTGCAGCTGTGAGGTGCCCGCCGTGAATCACCATCGTGGTGATTCGTTCGGCGGTCAATGCCGCTATGAGCCAAGCCCGAACATCCTGGCAACACAAGTCAGAAAGTTGAGAAATGTCAAGATAATTATGATGCCGCAGGGTTTTCCTGATGGCTTAAAAACCTTGCTTTTTTCTTTCATATTACCTATAACTAGTCGTCTTTTAACCACTTACAGGGCAGGTATTTTCCATAATGTTACGCTACATGAGAAAAAATGTTAAATCTTGGATCGTCAAGCTGGCGTTCTTTGTTATTATACTGGTTTTTTCCTTTTGGGGCGTGGGCAGCATGACCGCCAAGAAGCGGAATGTGGTAGCCACGGTTAATGGCAGCGCTATAAAGGCTAAAGATTTTTCCGAAGCCTATGAACGGTTGCGGCAACGGTATCAGCAGCAGTATAAAGATCAGTTTAACCCGGAAATGGCGGCTCAACTTAAGTTGAAGCAACAGGCGCTGAACAGTATGATTGATCGGCAGTTGATGCTGGATTATGGCCGTAAATTTAAATTGGCCGTCAGTGATGAAGAACTTCAGGCCAGTATTGCCAAGATGGCTGCCTTTCAAAATAACGGCTCCTTTGACCCGCGGCTCTACCGGCAGTTGTTGAGCTATAACCATTTGACCCCGGCTGATTTTGAAGTCAGTCTACGGGATGATCTGCTACTTGACAAACTGCGACAACTCTTTGGCTCCGGCGCAAAGGTAAGCAGCCAGGAAGTTAATCAACTCTATCGTCAGCAGAAGGAAAAAATTTCCTTGGATATGGTAAAACTGGACCCGCAAGACTTTTCTTCTTCGATAAAAGTTAACGATAAAGAGTTGTCTGATTATTTTGCTGCCCATCGGGAGGACTTTCAGGTTCAGGAAAAACGCAATATAGTGGTGGTAAAAGTTGATTCCGGTGAACTGGAAAAAAAGATTATCATCAGTGATAAGGATATTGCAACATATTATGAAGATCACCTGGGAGACTATGTGGTTCCCGAGCAGGTTAAGGCTCGTCATATTCTCTTTAAAGTTAGCCAGGATGATGCTGGATCTGTCTGGGACGAGGCGAAGACAAAAGCCCAGGAAATTATTGCAAAATTGAAGCAAGGTCAGGATTTTTCCGCGCTTGCCAAGCAATATTCACAAGGTCCGTCCGCCAGCCGTGGTGGAGAACTTGGTTGGTTTGGTCGGGGGGCGATGGTAAAATCTTTTGAAGATGCCTCGTTCAGTCTTCCTGCCGGTAGTTTTACTCAAGTACCGGTACGCACTCGCTTTGGCTATCATGTGATTAAAGTTGAGGAACATAAATCTGCCTATACAAAGGGCCTGGATGAGGTGAAGAAAGATATCCGGGCTCAACTGGTGAAGGAACAGTTACCTAAGCTGGTGAAACAAACTATTGACCAGATAGCTATTCGCCTTAAGGATGCGAGCCCGGAAACATTTATGGAAAAGGCGGCAACTTTATCAGCTTCGGTACTGGAAACCGGCCTTTTTACTGAAAAAGGAAGCATTAAAGGTATTGGTACCGATAGAGCTTTAGCTGCCAAGGTTTTTTCAACCCCAATTGGAACAATGGCCCGGGTGGAAAATCCTCAGCAAAGCAGTTATCTTTTTATGGTTAAAGACATCCAAAAAAGTTATCTGCCAGAATTCAAACAAGTGGTCGAAGAGGTCAAAAAGGCCTATCAGTTGGAGCAGGCTCAGACCAAGGTTAAAAGACTGGCTGCTGCTATTCTCGCCGAGGCCAAAGATAAGAAGAATCTTGATGCTGCTGCCGCCATTCACAAGCTGAAGATAGACTATACCGGTTTATTTGCCCGTGGGAGCGGTTATGTGCCTAAAATTGGGATGGATAAACAACTGAGTGTCAAGGTTTTTGCCCTTGATAGTGAACATCCTCTTTATCCTGTGCCACTGGAATATCAGGGGATTACATATTTGGTGCAGTTGAAGGAAAAAATCCTGGAGGAGAAAAGCAAGGATAAGGTTGCTGTTGATAAAAAGCAAATTTACAGCCAATTGCAGCGCTATAAGGAATATCGAGAGCTTAATGGTTTACGCAATCGCCTGCGGCAGCTGGCAGAAATCAAGATTATGCCGGGTGTTCTTGATGAATAGATGAAAAACAGGTGAAAAAAATATACTATTGACAAAATAATGCTGTCCATGATAGGGAAATTGCTCGCTAAATCTTGAGGGATGGGAAATATTCGGGGCTGTAGCTCAGCTGGGAGAGCGCTTGACTGGCAGTCAAGAGGTCGACGGTTCGATCCCGTTCAGCTCCACCAACCTTATCTGGTTTAGCCATTATAACATAAAAAAGTTATGGAAATGTTTCCATAACTTTTTTTGTGATTGACAACCAACGATTTAGTTACTATCTTTAATCCTAAGGAAATGGTAAAGAATTAAAATGATTCTACCGAAGGTAGTTTTAGCTTAAGGGTAAAAAATAGTAATAGAGCTTGAAGGAGGTGAGATCTGATGAAGATAGTCCGATCAGATCGGGAAATTGGCAGCGTTGACGTGGCGATAATGCTTGATACCAGTCCTGATAATGTTAACTATATGGCCAGGAAGGGGATTCTCCCCGGTTATAAAGTGAGTAAATTCTGGCGTTTCAATAAACAGAAAATTGCCCGCTGGATCAGGGAACATCAGCCGGTTGAAGCGTAATTTTAAAAAATAAACAAGAATTTTTTATGAGTTGTCGACAAGAAAAAGCCGCACGTTAAAACGTGCGGCTTTTTTATTTTGCGTTACTATAAACTCTCTGGATTTATTTATACCAGTCTTTGTTGTATTTATCCACCAGGTCTTCGATCCAGGAGTGGGAATAGAGGATGTCACCATTGCAGCATTTGATGCTGCGGTAATAGACCTGCAGCTCAACACCCAACGATTTCTCATCCACGTCTTCACCTTCCATCAGTTTTTTGGTAAGTTCATCCACTGCCGGAATTTCATCGTGACATAAGGCAATCATTTCCGCGTCATAGGCATCAACGATAGATGAGTAAATGCCCAGGTATTTGTGCATGGCCTGGTAGCCACGATTTAAATATGGACGCAGTTCCGTCGGCGTGCCGTTGGAAATATTGGAAAGGCCACAGGTTGATTTGGCTCCGGGAGCAAAATCAGGGATCAACGGCAAGAATTCCAGGAATGAAGCTACCTGACCGGGGTCAACGCAGACCGGCAGAACGATGGGGTCAATCCACATTTTTTCTACGGGGATATCATATTCCAAGGCATGGTTGTAAATGTCAGCCGCACACATGCCGCGTTCGTTAACGTCCCGGGGTATGCCTTCTTCACTGAGAGTCAGGGCGACAAAGTTGCAGTTAAACTCTTTGACAATCGGCATCCTGGTCTTGAGGCTGTCAGGTTGGGCGGTGATGGAATTGACAATGGCATCTTCAGGATTTTTTGTCGCTTTCAAACCGGCGATAATTGCGTTATGGTTGGTGCTGTCCATGGCCAAAGGCAGTGAAGAAACCTCTTCAACGGTTTTTACCAGCCAGGCCATCATTTCATCTCCACCTTTTCGTGCCGGCCCCAAATTGAGATCTTGATAATCAGCTCCGGCTTTTTCCTGTTCGATGGCCATCTTCTGGATCGGTTTCGGATCCCGTTCTTTGATCGCCGGACCGATGGTTTTTGACATGATGTTGATACTTTCAGCAAGACAAAGTACTTTACTCATCTCTTTTCCTCCGTTTGTTTAGTATAGAACAATTTTATATTCTTATTGTTCGGATAAAAAAGATAGGAGCCGGCTGTTTCCGGCTCCTATCTGATTGAAAATCTTACCTAGGCACCTGTCATCTTTTTTAAGAATGCAGGAAGGTCGGAGGCCTCGCGGGTGCCGATTATTACTTCCCAATCATCCCCAAGCTCTTCCTGAAATTCGCCGGAAATCTGGGCGACATAACCAGGAATGATGATCTTTTTATGGTTAACCTTGTCAGTGATGCCGCTCTTGACGGTAAACGGCGCCATGGCATCGGCAACAAACTTACCGGCAGACCAGGCAGTCAGAACAGACATACCTTCCACGTCCATAATCAGCAACCAGGTAGGTACCCGGCTGGCTTCAACTTCCGCTGAGACGATAAAATAAGTAAGGGCGAAGTTGGTGGTGATGATGACCGGAGAATCAGGACCGGGTTTATTAATTTCATAAATGCCTTCATCCATGAGCATTGGACGCTGCGGATCGGTGTAAAGGTTCAGTCTTTGAACCAGCAGCGGCAACATCCGTTCCTTGTCGACATCACTCATGACCACGATGCCGCCATACTTGGCGATGGATATGGCCGCATACAGGGCTTCCTTGTAAGGATCATCGGTCAGGTTGCAGACCATGTTGATGGTCGGATAACCGAGATCCTTGTTTTTGGCTTTCAATGCCGCCCGTCGTACCTGGTGGTTGTCATAGAACATCTGTTTCAGGTTGCCGGCATTGGTATCCAGAACAATATCTTTGACGCCGGCATCAACGATAGTTTTGGTGAAGTTGGATACCGCTTCGACAGAGTCACCCTTAGCGACCACTGATGCACCGGTTTCTTTAGCTATCGCTGCTACCTTGTCGGCATTGTCAGCCGTGGCGGCATAGAGCAGGGCTTTTTTGCCATTGGCTGCCTTGGCGCCGGCTTCCAGGGCTGCCAGGTCATCGCTGATCAGGATCAGGCCTTTTTCCGTTGCTCCCAGAGCTTTTTTCACCAGGGCTTCAAATTTACCGGCATCACCACTGGCATTCTGTACCGCCAGCAGGTT